>DAOWMR010000148.1 GCA_030642995.1 Spirochaetales bacterium | reverse complement strand
GGGTGTTTGCCGTATCGCGGACGACCCGCGCAGTGACGATGTCGCCGGCCCGCTGGTTCACCGCCCGGGCCAGTTGGTCAAGGGTGCCGCCGGAGAAGTTGAAGAACTCTTCCTGGTCACCCACGCGAAAGCCGTATCGCCCGGCAGCAACATCAAAGTCGTCCGGCAGGCTGCGAGAGAGAAAGCGATCCGCCTGAGCCAGTTGAATAACCCGGATCTCGGTCTCTCCCTCCAGGGCGTTGCGCTCAGCCGTCGCGGACAAAACTGTCTCGTCTGCGGATGATGCGATCCTATCGTTGAAGGGATTGTCGAAGCCAAACAAGAGGCGGGATGCCTCGCGAAGATTGGATACTCGCCGCCCAATTTCCTCCCAGGCGGCCTTCTCCTCTTCGTACAGATCTATCTGTTCTTCCATGCGGGTGACGGGAATCCGCTCGGCCTCCATGATCTGTTCAATCATCCCGTCTGTATCAAATCCGGAATTCGTAATTCCGGGTATCATGATGTCTGACACGGTGCCCTCCGGCCTTGCGTCGCTCAGCGATGCCCACGTCTAGCTTCAATCCTGATGCTTTCCGAGGAGGTGCACAGGAGGGCGGATTGCCCGGTGGTCGGTTCAACCGACGCGGCTGGATGGTCCACGGTCAGATCATCCGCGATCAGATCACCTCGTCGATCAGCAGCCCGATAGCCTCCCGGATTGCCACGTGCAGGCGCTGGATCTCCCGGGAAGGGAGCTCCTTAATCACCTTATCGGTTTCCTTGTCAATCACCTTGACGACCACCTGGTTCAGTTCCCGGTTGATGCTGAACTGCAGTCGCCGATTAAATGCACGTGAGACGATGCGGAGATCCTCGACCATTTGATCAATGTCGACATCGGGTGTGTTTATCTGAACTTCCGCTTCGGGCACTCGCGGTGCACCGACCGCTTCCCCGGCAAGACGACCGGCGGGGGGGGCAATCTGCCCAACAATACTTGTAATTTCCATAGACATATCTTACCTCCCTGTAAGATGCCGCCTACAAGGGCAGAGAAGGAAGGAGAGCGCGAGCTCCTCCCTCTCTTGACTCATGACCCAAAAGATGACGTCCAGAAATCTCTTGGGGCGTGCACAGTTTCCTCGAGGTCAACTGCCACGGAACGGAGTCTTTCGTACATGAACGTTTGTTCTCGGTCAGCCGAGAAGCTGGATCACTGACTGCGGTTGGGTGTTGGCTTGTGCCAGCATCGCCGCATTGGCTTGAACCAGAATCTGGTTCTTCACGAAATCTACGATCTCGGAAGCCATGTCGGTATCCCTGATTCGGCTTTCCGCAGCTGCAAGATTTTCGCTCGCAATGGCAACACCGAGCTGGGCAATCTCAAAACGATTCTGATACGCGCCGAGATCTGCCCGCTGTCGGTTCACCTGCCGCAAGGCCGAATCCACAATGCCAATCGTTCGATTAGCAAGTTCCGGGGTTGAGATCGAGACGAACCCGCCTGCACCCTGGTTGTCTTCCAGCCCAAGCGCACGGGCCGTCATTGTCCCGATGTATACCCGCTCGTTCTGGTCCATGTTTGCCCCCACCTGAAACTGCATGATCTGACCCGTGGCTGTATCGCGTGCGAATGCGCCGGTCAGCATGTTCATGCCGTTGAATTGGGCGTGGGAGGCAATGCGGTTCACCTCGTCGACAAGTTGGGATACCTCAACCTGGATCTGCATCCGATCTTCTGCGGTGTAGATGCCGTTGGCACTCTGAACCGATAGTTCGCGCAGCCGGTGGAGGATGTCCTGCGTATTCTGCAGATACCCTTCACTTGTTTGGATGAATGAAACGGCGTTCTGGATGTTGCGTTCCGCCTGATTCAGCCCCCGGATCTGACTCCGGAGCTTCTCAGACACGGCGAGTCCAGAAGCATCGTCCCCGGCACGATTAATCCGCATACCTGAAGAAAGTTTCTCAATGTTCCCCTGAATTGATTCCTGACGGAAGTTCAGGGTACGCGATGCGAATGCGGCACTCGTGTTGTGGTTTATTATCATATGACCCTCCTTGGGTGTGGTCGAGAAAGGCAATCCGTGCCTTTCACTGTCCTGCCACAGAGACTCCAGGAGTGATTCGCGCTCCTCCTGCTCCGTTCCTGTCTCTGAGCAGAAGGGAAGACTGCACTTTGTTCAGTTTTCGCGCAGACTTGCCTCATGAGAGTCAATCTGCAGGCCGGCCGAACTCAGATTTGTCCGCCCTTCCGGGCAGAACCCATTGGATATACTCCTACCCGGTCGGAGCCGGGCGCCAGGAGGGTATTTGTCAAAGAACAGGAGTTGCCTCACGAGGAGGCAACTCCAGAATTAAGCATACACCCTTAGCCGAGCAATTGCAACACGGACTGAGGTGTCAGATTCGCCTGTGCGAGCATCGCTGTGGAGCTCTGGAGGAGGATCTGGTTGGTGGTGTAGCGGACGATTTCATGGGCCATGTCGGTGTCCCTGATCCGCGATTCGGCGGCTTGCAGGTTCTCGGCGCCCACATCAAGGCCACGAATAGCGTGCTCCAGTCGATTCTGGTACGCACCAAGGTCGGCCCGCTGCTTGTTCACCTTTCGCAGAGCCGAATCCACGATACCGATGGTCCTGTTCGCACTTTCCGGCGAGGAGAGGGTAACAAAGCTGTTGTCGGAAGCGCGAATTCCCAGCCCGACTGCGGTCATGGTGCCGAGGTAGGCACGTTCCCGCTGGTCCATGTTGCCGCCGATGTGGAACCACATGCTGGCGGTCACCGTGTTTTCACCAAGTTCCCTGGCAAATCGACCGGTGAGCAGGTTCATACCATTGAACTGCCCGTGGCTGGCGATTCGGTCTACTTCGTCCACCAACTGGCTCACCTCCACCTGGATCTGCATGCGATCCTCGGACGAGTAAATACCGTTGGATGCCTGGACGGCAAGCTCGCGAAGGCGTTGCAGGATGTCCTGGCTCTCCTGGAGATAGCCTTCCGCAGTCTGAATGAATGAAATTCCGTCGGCAGCATTGCGAGAGGCCTGATTGAGGCCGCGGATCTGAGCCCGCATTTTCTCACTGACTGCCAAACCTGCCGGATCGTCCCCGGCCCTGTTGATGCGCAGACCTGACGACAGCTTCTCGATGTTCTTGTCGAGACCGGTGGTCACGACACTGCGAGAACGCTGCGCAAACATCGCGCTCAAGTTGTGATTGATGATCATCATTTCCTCCGTGAATAGGTTGTCCTATTGGATGGCTTCCTTGCCATCCATCCTGGCTCTCATGCGCGCAGGGGCATATCCTCAAGACTTATCTGCAGGCACCTCCTTCCGAACACGTGATGCCGGCTGTTCACCGGCCGACACGTTGTTCGCAATTGATCCAAACTTTCGCTAAACCGGCGCGCGCTATCGCCGATAAACGAAATAGGGAGACATGCGCCTTTCACCTCAATGCGCGTGAGCACAACTCACCCCGTTCAGGCTCATCGGCACTGAATCATTTAAGCTTTAAACATCTTTCTCGAACTGCCGCGAAGAATGGGGATATTCGGCGGTGATCGGACAGCGATCAGGATTGGGAGGAAGTTCGGCGTATCCTGGTTCAGGTTTGGTTGAGCTGATTGAGATAGGTCTGAGCTACCTGGTCGTCGGGGGAGATTTCAAGAACAGCGCGGAAGTAAGCCTCCGCCTCTTCAGAGTCATCCGATTTCAGCGCCACTATCCCCAAATTTGAAATGATCTTCGTATCTTCAGGTTCTTCGGTGAGAGCCTCGGCGAGCAGGGTCCTCGCCTTCTCGAGGTCGTTCAGCTCCATTGCGCAGATTGCAAGCTCGTTGAGCGTGTCGGTCTGACGCGGGCCGGTTTCGAGTGCCCGCTCAAAGGCACTACTCGCCTCATCAAACCGCCGGAGACGGCGCAGCCCCCACCCGAGCAGGAACCACCCGTTCCAGACATCAGGGTAACTCTCGAGGAACTTTCTGATTCGATTGACGCCGTCTTCTTCACGGCCCATTCGGATGAAGTCGTACGCTTCTTTGAAGAGCGTATCCAGGAGGTTGTGTGAATCAATCTCCTGGACGATTCTTGCCGCTTCTTTCCTCTTTTCTTCGTCGTCACCTGAAGCTCCATAGGCCTCCATATGGTTCCTTGCCCGGGAGTAGTTGCGCTGCTTCAGGAAGAAGTGACCGGCATTGAGGTGGGCATCGGGGAGAACTTCGTCATTCTCCATGATCTCGTTGTAAATCTGAAAGGCTCGGTCGGCGTCCGATTGAGAGGGCTCTTCAGCACTTAACTGCGACGCCGGGTTCGCACGTTCTTCGTAGAGAAGAGCGAGATTGATGAGAGGGCGCTGTGCACCCGGTTGCAAGCCGATCAGTGCCAGGAAAATCTCTTCTGCGAGGTCGTAGTCCTTGTTTCGCGCCTTGAGAATTGCCGTTTGCGTTAACTCGTCGACAATCTCGGGGCGAACGGTCAATACGAATTCCCGGTAGTACTCAGCGTCATCGTGACCAGGCTCCTGCGCCAGGATCTTCAGCATGGCCGCAACGATCTGTTCCCAGGACAGGTCCTGGATATCCCACTTGTCTGAGCCTCCGGTCACCTCGACCGGAAGCATGATATCGGGGTCAATCTGGAAATCACCGATGGTCCGCTCCAACTCGTCAGGAACGGTAATGTATATGATGTCTTTCAGGTTGTTCTGCATGTCACTTGCCTCTGTTCCTACGATTCGGCTTCTCTGTGCCGCTCGGGGTGAAGCCCGTGGTTCTTGCCTTCACCAGAAAAGCAAGTGATTCGGTTTCTCGCAATGTCTCGTTGAGGCTCCACTGGAGCTTTGCTATAATCCTTACCGGCATCATTGACCAGGAGTAGATCACGCACTACCACTCGCCACCGAGGCAGTCAGTTAGCTGCCGGCTCGGGGTGACGGGCATGAGGTTGTGCGTGAATAGTAGGAAATGGAATATCCGGTGTCAACTGAGAGGTAGATCTTGCCGGTGCTCTACGGAATCGGAAATCCACTCATGGACATCATTGTCCGGGCTGAGACGGCCGTGCTCGACAGCTTGGGGGCGGTCCCGGGAAGCATGAATCTCGTCGATTACGACAAGCAACAGGCCGCTCTCCACTCCGGGACGATTGTCCGCCAGTTGCCGGGAGGCAGCTGCGCGAACACCGTTCGCGCGGTGCGGTGGCTGCTCCGTGTAGCCGGATCGTCCGCGCCGGCCGGTTACACGGGCGGGGTGGGCTACGACCGGGCTGGGGACGCTTTTGAGGCGCTCCTGGATGCCGAAGGGGTGCAGCCGCTCCTGGCACGAAAGAACACACCTACCGGTAGCTCAGTGATTGTGGTAACTCCCGATTCCCAGCGGACCATGTTTACCTACCTTGGTGCCTGCCGCGACCTGGAGTCGGATGACGTAGCCGCAGACCAGGTTGGGGACGCCGGAATTCTGCACGTCACCGGCTACATGTGGGACACGCCCAATCAGGAAGAGGCTGCTCGTATTGCGGTTGAGCGAGCGCGGAGGTCTCACACGCTGATCTCCTTTGATACTGCAGATCGATTCGTCGTCGAGCGGTATCACAAATCGCTCTCGGAATGGATGCCGGACAGGGTGGATGTTCTATTCGCAAATGAGCAGGAATTGCGCGCACTCACCGGAGAACCGGCCGGTGGGGAAAAGACCCTTCGCGCGGCGTCCCGGTTTGCTCCGAACGTTGTCATGAAAACCGGTCGTCACGGCTGTATTGTCCTGGACCGTGATCGGGTATTTGAGTCTCCCGCATGTCCTGTGCAACCGCTCGACACAACCGGCGCGGGGGATGCGTTCGCCGGTGGATATCTTTTCGGCCTCATCCAGAAACAGTCGGCAGGTACATGTGCGCGTGTGGCAAACCGGCTGGCCGGCGGAATCGTGACCGTGGACGGATGCAACTATGATGCCCTGGACCCGGGAGAAATAGCGACGGCCTTTGCTGAGTTTGAGTGATTTGCTATTCCGGGTCGGGCGCGCTCGGATCTACGTCGGCTGTCGATGAGGATATAGTGTCGTTCGATTCCTCACCAAGCGCCGCCTCGAGCTCAGTGATCAGACCGACTGTGATCTTTGCGGCTTCGGCTTGGTTCGTCCGCACCGTTCCGGTCTGCTTGAGATAGCCGTCTGCCGTCAAAATGCCGGCAAGGATAGCAATTTTCAAAGGATCCGTGATTCCCACCGTGGCGCGAACCTCTTCAATCCTGGAGCGATAGATCTCCAGCACTTCTTCAAGATACTCGGGATCCTCGTCCGACTTGATGTTGAACTCTGCACCAAGAAGATCGATGCGCATCTTGATTAGAAGATATCGAGTTCCGGCTCTTCCTCTTCCGACTCGGCCGGCTCACCGTCTGGAGAGGTGGGCTCGGGCGCATCGGATTCGGAGTCGACCGTATCCCGAGCCGTATCCTCGGCCATCGTATCCTCGGTGCTCGTACCGGACTGGGACTCATCCCGATTTTCGGGATCGGCCACGGACGCGTCGGCTGCAGGATCGGCAACCACGTCTTCAAGCCCGTCAAGCTGTGAGAGGGCCGCAATAATCCCGGCTTCAATCTCCTGCTGGTCCGATTTAAATGCGGAGACCATTTTCTCGAGTTCGTCGATTCGCCCCTCGTAACTCGAAAGGCTCTCTTTGAGTGTCGTGTTTTCAGCGGTCAGGGATCGTATTCGTGCAACCGCCGAATGAACACGGGTCTCAAGCTGCTTGATCTGCTCGAGGCTGATCATGCCTTCAAGGCATCCTTCGCACGATTGACGAGTGCATTGAACGCCTCACGATCTTCAATGGCAAGATTGGAGAGCGCCTTGCGGTCCATCTGGACATTTGCACGTTTCAGTCCATTCATGAATCGACTGTAGGACAGTCCTTCGGCTCGGGAACCGGCCGAGATTCT
>DAOWMR010000368.1 GCA_030642995.1 Spirochaetales bacterium | reverse complement strand
GTGAACTCCTATCCCTCGTCCACGACCTCGTACTCCACATCGGCGTCGGCCTCGGCACTCGTGGTTCCGGCGTCGCCGTTCCCGTTGCCCGGTTGCTGGAACCCGCCGGCTTCGTGGTTGAAGGTGGCGTCGCTGAAACCGGCCGCGGTTGCGCCCCCGGCTTGGCCCGCACCCTGTGCCGCGTAGAGCTGTTCGGCGAGCTTGTGGCTTGCGTCGTTCAGCTCGGTGATCCTGGCGCGAATTTCCTCGGCGGAACCGTTTTCCAGCACGCCGCGAAGAGCTGTGATCCGGGAGGTGATGTTCTCGCGGTCGTTTGGGTCTACCTTGTCGCCGTAGTCCGCAAGCGCCTTCTCCATGGTGTAGGCGAGTTGGTCGCCTTCATTCCGGGCTTCCGTCTTGTCACGGGTCTGCTTGTCTTCCTCTGCGTGCGATTCAGCGTCGTTGACCATCCGATTGATCTCTTCCTCGCTCAGCCCTGAGCTGGACTCAATCCGAATCTTCTGTTCTTTCCCCGTACCCAGGTCTTTTGCGCTCACGTGAACAATGCCGTTCGCATCAATATCAAAGGCCACCTCAATCTGCGGGAGTCCCCGCGGCGCCGGTGGGATTCCAACCAGCTCAAAGCGCCCGAGGGTGCGGTTCTGTCCGGCCATCTCGCGCTCGCCCTGGAGCACATGGATTGATACGGCAGTCTGACTGTCCGCGGCGGTGGAGAAGACCTCGCTCTTGCGGGTCGGGATGGTCGTGTTCCGTTCGATGAGCCGGGTGAACACGCCGCCGAGTGTCTCAATGCCGAGCGAGAGTGGCGTCACGTCCAGGAGGAGCACATCCTGGACTTCACCTCCGAGGACACCGGCCTGGATGGCTGCGCCGGCCGCGACCACTTCATCCGGATTCACGCCCCGGTGCGGTTCGGAGCCAAACAACTCCTTCACCAGGGTCTGCACCGCAGGTATCCGGGTAGAGCCGCCGACAAGAATCACTTCATCGATCTCGCTCGCCTGCATCTCGGCATCCTTCAGCGCCTGGAGGACGGGATTCCGGGTCCGTGCAATGAGATCACCCACGAGTTGTTCAAACTTCGCCCGTGTGAGAGTGTAGTTCATGTGCTTGGGGCCGGACGAATCCGCCGTGATGAACGGGAGATTGATCTCGGTCGACTGGGCACTCGAGAGCTCTTTCTTTGCGATCTCCGCCGCTTCCTTGAGCCGTTGAAGAGCCATGCGATCAGTTGAGAGATCAATCCCGTAGTCATTCTGAAAGCTTTCCGCGAGCCACTTGATGACACGCTGGTCCAAGTCGTCGCCACCAAGGTGCGTATCACCGTTGGTGCTCTTCACCTCGTAGACCTCGTCCGCCATCTCGAGGATGGAGATATCAAAAGTGCCGCCGCCAAGGTCGTAGACGGCAATCCGCTGCTCTGAATTCTTCTGTCCATGGCCGTAGGCCAGCGCGGCCGCAGTCGGTTCGTTCACAATGCGCTTCACGTCCAGTCCTGCGATGCGGCCGGCATCTTTCGTCGCCTGCCGCTGGGCGTCGTTGAAATAGGCGGGTACGGTGATAACTGCGTCAGTTACCTCCTCACCGAGATAATCTTCAGCCGTCTGCTTCATCTTCTGCAGGACGGCTGCAGAGATCTCCGGCGGTGAGTAGTGTTCGTCCTCAACATCGATTCTGACGTCACCCGACGTGCCTTTCACGATGTGGTAAGGTACCATTTCCATTTCGGCGGCCACTTCGTCGTAGTGTCGACCCATGAATCGCTTGACCGAATAGATGGTGTTGCCCGGATTGGTCACCATCTGATTGCGGGCCGGCTGTCCGATGAGGCGTTCGCCCTTGCTGGTGAACGCAACAACGCTGGGCGTCGTCCGGCCGCCCTCCGCGTTCTGGATGACGACCGGTTCGCCGCCCTCCATGACCGCAACCACCGAGTTTGTTGTGCCCAGATCAATACCGATTATCTTGTTTGCCATTGCTCCTCCGTTTTTTTTCGTGTGTGCGTTTTCTTGTGTGCGCGGCAGATCACTGTCATTCGGGGCGGTCGTACTCGTGTATTCCAGCTCGAGGTGGCCCGGACGATTACGTCGTCTTGACTTTGATTTTGCGGGGCTTCACCTCATCTTTGAGTTGCAGCTTGACTGTTAGTATCCCCTGTTCCATCTTTGCATCGACCTTGTCGCGATTCACCCGCTCATCGAGCGCGTAGGTAGCGCGATAGTCGCTGCTGCGGCGCTCCCGGACCAGATAAGTACCGGTCTGCGGCTCTTCGCGGTGGCCGCCGATGGTCAATGCGTCGCCCTCAATGTTGATGTCAATACCGTCCTTGCCGACACCCGGCATTTCCAGCCGCAAGACCACGGCGTCGTCTTCTTCGTAGATCGTGCCAACCGGGCGTATTGCAATCTCGTTCTTTGTTACTTTTGCCATTACATTTCTCCTTATTCGGTGCCTACCGGAATCTGGCGGGCTTTTGCATCGGGACGTTTGGCAAGAGTAATCTCAAGAATGCCATTCTTCATGGTCGCCTCTATTTTCGATGAATCCACCGCGTCCGGAAGGCTCAGCGTGCGCTGAAAGCTCCCTTCCCAAGTCTCCTTGCGGTAGACCTTGCCTTCCTTCTTTTCCCGGTCGTCCTTCTTCTCGCCCTTGATGGTGACAACGTTGTTTGCCACGGTGACGTCAAGGTTCTTCTGATCGATACCCGGCAAATCTACTGTGACGACGTAATCGTCTCCACGTTCGACGACGTCCAGCGCAGGCGAGAACTCACGGTCAAACAATCCCCGACCAAACTGGTCTCCAGACAAGAACCGATTAGTACCAGAGCCGAACACATCGTCGATTTCGCGACGAATCCGATCAAGCTCGCCAACCGGATCCCATAGAGATCCTCCATTTCTTCGCATGATGTCCATACAATCCTCCTGACAAGTGGGTTATTTGATTCCCGCCGGGTGAAGTCAACGGCCCATTGCCGGCGGGATTATTCCCATCTACTTATATAGCTGCATGAGGCGTGCCAAGTAAGCGTGTGCTAACTAAACGTATTTCGCAGAAAGAGTTACTGCATCCCATTTGATCCTCCGCGTGGGGCGATCGTAGCTCAATCGCGTCACTTTGACGCATCACTGAACAAGAAAGCACCGCGCGTGGCAAAATGACACATATTGTCATAATGACCCGAATCCAGCTGAATCAAAAGGAAACACGCTGTGATTCATTCGTGCTGGTCGCGGTTCGGCACTTCTCGCAAGCCACGCGACCCTGCTATACTTCACTCGACATGGAAATACGAGACCGGCTCTACGCCCTGCGGGAGGCGATGGCGGAGCGTGAAATCAACGCGTACGTGATCCCCTCGAGTGATCCTCATCAGAGCGAGTACTCGCCGGAGCACTGGCGTTCCCGTGCCTGGATCAGCGGATTCGACGGGTCTGCCGGTACGGTCGTAGTCACGGCTGATCGGGCGGGCCTCTGGACCGATTTTCGATACTACCT
>DAOWMR010000484.1 GCA_030642995.1 Spirochaetales bacterium | reverse complement strand
GGAACAATGTCCCCGGGTCCCCGTTCATGGTGGAAAAATGAAAAGACCTGGTGGTCCTCGGGTGTTCCCGCGCGGTGGGGGGCTTCGGGGTTTTTTGCCGCCGGGCCTTCCCTGATGAAGCCCGGCATACCCCGGGAGACTTTTTCCAGGGCTTCACCCGCCGTTGTGCTTTCGTGATCTGATCGGATAAAGGCACTGATGTATGCGTTCAGTTCTTTGCCCGTCAGTCCGGGCGCATGACCATCGATCTTCTTGTACTTGTGTCGCAAAATTTCAATTTTGGTAAGTAGTTCGCTATCCAGGTTGAGCACACCCGGGAAGTTCATGACCTCTCCGAGGGCGATTATCCGGCGCGGGTAATTATCGACGAAACCCACCATATCTTCGGGGCCCAGGCGGGCGCCCGAGGTTTCCAGGTTCGTCGCAGGCACCGCCGACGGCAACGCGATATAGACATTCAGCGGAATTCCTTCGGTGGACTGGATGATATAGTCGAGTCCTTCAGTCCCGAGAACATTGGCGATTTCGTGAGGGTCGGCGATAACCGTGGTGGTTCCCCTGGGCAGTACCGCCCGAGCGAACTCACGCGGCGACACCATGGAGCTTTCAATGTGGAGATGCGCGTCGATAAACCCGGGAACAACAAACGATCCATCAAGATCGATAGTCTCTCTGCCTTCGGTGTAGTTTCCCACACCGGCGATACGCTTCCGATAGAGGGCGATACTCCCCTCTTCAATCTGCCCCGAGAAGATATTCACTATCCGTGCGTTCTTGATGAGTACATCGGCCGGTTCTTTACCGAGAGCGACCGGTACAATGTCACGTATCTTCATTTGATATTCTCCCGGTCGGAAGCTTTGCTACCGAGCCGTCCCGGCGGTTGCCGTTTTCACGACTTCCTCGGCTGCGGCACTGTGCGGCCTCTCCCACTCTCCGCCCACGCGATACGAATCGCCGTCGGCAACTCGTCGGCTCCAGATAACGTGGGCCATGACATCGTGCTCGTGCTGCTCGCCACCCACCGTCGAGTAAACGCGGATACGCAACATCTGACCCGGCTTGAGCTTGTCGTCGCTCACGAGCGAATATCCGTTTTCCGATACATCACACAGACGCAGCGGTCCAATCTCCGCACTTCCCATGTAGGCAACCGCGGGGAAGTCCGCGACATAGCGAGTGCTTGCGCGCTTCTCCGCATTACTGACGACAATACGATCCTTGCCGGAGAGCTTGGCATCATAGAGTGCGGCGTCAGCCTGGCGCAGAATCTCATCCACCGAGATTCCGTGCCGCGGATACGTTGCCACGCCCGCGGAGAAGGACACCGGTACATCCGGGACCAGATCCAGGTTGCCCAACGATCTGCGGAGTCTTTCGCCGAATACGGTTGCCCCTTCTGCTGTCGTCTGCGGCAGCACAATCGTGAACTCCTCGCCACCGTATCGGGCTGCGAAGTCCTCATTCCGAAGCAGGTCGGTGATCTGTTTGCCGAGCCCCGCGAGGACGCGATCGCCCACAGCGTGTCCGTGTGAGTCGTTGATATGCTTGAAATTATCCAAATCCAGAAACAGGATGGAAAACACTTGACCGTACCGTTTCGCGCGATTCAGTTCCTTGGTCAGATAGGTTTCCAGGAATCGTCGATTGAACAGTCCGGTGAGCTCATCAACCGCTGCCAATCTCTGGGCGAGCCGTAAGGCGGCCTGGTCAATAATCGTTGGCGACTGAACGATCTCCGGGTGGAGAACCAGGTAGTCCATCGCAGCCACACGGAGGTCAATGCGTCGAGCGGTGCTGGTTTCCAACTGTCGGTGGTGATCGAGGAGGTCCACAAATCGATCCCGGGCCTCTGCCTCGTCCAGCTCCACGTTCATCATTGCGGCAATAAGGCGTGAGTAGAAATCCGGATCGGTCCCGTGCTCCTCCACAAGGGAGTGAAGGGCTTCTTCCGGGGAACCCACGGTCCGGTTCAGGAGAAACAGGACCTCGTCTTGAAGATCGTTATAGATCATTTGCTATGCTCCACCGCCGAGTCTACAGAACAGTGTACCATGGAGATACTGTCGCCGGATCACAACGGTCTCTCGCAAGGACTATTCGCCTCGCGCGGAATAAAAGCTAATACGGCCCCGACGCCCCGTCAAACTTCGAGTGGACGGCACGCTTCCTCAAGCCATTCGACGGCGGCCCCGTCCAGATGACCCAGCAGCTTGTCCCGCACGCGCCGATGGTAGTCGTTCACCCAGACAATCTCCTCCGCCACAAGCAGGGAGGTATCAATGAG
>DAOWMR010000268.1 GCA_030642995.1 Spirochaetales bacterium | reverse complement strand
CCCTCGTGGAGGTCCAGGTAGATATTGAAATCGACTTCAATCCCTGCCTGCGGTTTTGCATTGATGACGAGCGCGAGGGGACCGGCACGCCAGTTCTTGCCGCCCTCCTTGTAGTCCGGTTTCTCGTCGATCTGTGCCTTGTACGCGACAACCCATTCTTCGCTCGGAAATACCAATGGCATGCTGTTCCTCCGTTGATCAGCTACTCTCGATTGACTGAATAATCCATCCAGAACTTATCGTCTCTCTTGTCGCCAACGAGGTCCACGTGGATGTGCTTCATCTCCGTATATTCCTTCAGGGCGTAGGTGCTCATCTCGTGGCCGGTGCCGCTCATCTTGTACCCTCCGAACGGCGCGTTGGCGTTCAAGAGGTGATAGTCGTTCACCCATACTGTTCCCGTGCGGACCGCTTTGGCCATCTCAATCCCCTTCTGGAGATCCCGGGTCCAGATCCCGCCCCCGAGGCCATACATGGAGTCGTTTGCCAGGGCGATAGCCTCGTCGTTGGTTTTGAATCTGGTCACGGCGAGCACCGGTCCGAAGATCTCCTCCTTGAAAATCCTCATCTCGGGCGTGACGTTGGCAAAGACTGTGGGATCAATGTAGTACCCGTGTTGCATTCCGGCGGTGCGGCCTCCACCGAAGAGCAGTGCGGCTCCTTCGTCGTGGGCCGATTGGATGTATGACTCCACCATTGTTCGCTGTGATTGGGAGATGAGCGGCCCCATCGTGGTCTCGAAATCGGCGGGATCACCGACGGTTATGGTCTTCGCTTTCTCCAGCATGGTTGCCATGAACTCATCGTAGATTCCATCCTGCACGAGCAGCCGGGTCCCCGCCTCGCACGACTGCCCCGCGTTGAAGAAACATGCAAAGAGGGCAGCTTCCGCCGAAAGGTCCAGATAGGCGTCATCAAGGACGATGTTGGCGGACTTGCCGCCGAGTTCCAGGGTGAGGCGTTTGAGGGTGCCGGCCGCCATCCGTTGGACTTCTTGTCCTACCTCGGTTGATCCGGTGAAGCTTACTTTGTCCACCAACGGGTGGGTGCAGAGCTCCGCACCAACGGTGCTTCCACTGCCGGTGATGACATTGACGACACCCGGCGGAAAGTCGCACTCGTCCACGATCTTTGCGAACTCAAGGGCGGTGAGTGGCGTGTAGGACGCCGGCTTGAATACGAGGGTGTTGCCCATTGCCAGGGCCGGTGCGCTCTTCCACATGGTAAAAAGCCAGGGGAAGTTCCAGGCCGAGATGCCGGCGCACACACCAATCGGTTCGCGCTGCACGAAGTTCCAGGAGATCTTCGGGAAATCGGTCCATGGGAGCGGCTCGTACAAGGGGAAGTCGGACTGCTCCACCATGGTTCGGAACATCTCAATCCCAATCGGTATGTCCATGAGGGTGGTTTTCCGGATGGGGATACCAGAGTGTTCGGACTCGATCGAGTAGAGTTCCGTTTCCTTCGCCTTCATTGCGTCAACGAGCGCCATCAGCTTCGTGATGCGCTCCTTCTGGGACATTCGCGACCACGGTCCGTTGTCGAACGCCTCGCGTGCCGCCTGGACCGCCCGGTCCACGTCCTCGACTGTTGCGGCCGGGACCTCGGCGAATGGTTCTTCGGAAGCGGGATTCTCAACCGGGATTATCTCGCCGTCGGAACTATCAACGAAGTGACCGTTGATGTACATCTGATATGTCTTCATAACGGGGCCTGCCTTTGCGAGATCTAATCCCAGCCGTGACGGTTGCGGACCTCCACCATCGCCCCGAGGATGTCGTTCCACGTCGCCTGCTGCATCATGGTGGCGTTCGGGAACATGCACCCGTCCCAGCAGATGTGCTGCATTGCCTTGGTCGGCGATCCGTTCTCGTCGTTGAGCCAGAATCCGGCATGATACGGAATGTCAAGCTTCCCGGCGGTGTCGTTGACCATACAGTGGCGTCCAGTCTTGTCGTGGGAGCCGGACCCAAAAACGGTTCCGTCGTTCTGGGCAATGTGGAAATCCAGGGTCCAGGGTCGGAGCATGTCGGTGAGTTTCTTGTACGCCGAGTCAAACTCATCCTTGGCCCAGCTGAAGTTCTCACCGACGAGCGAGTCCTCTTCGGAATTGTAGCCGAGGATGTAGAGCAGCGTATGAGCCATATCCGCCTGGAATCCGAGAGTCTCGGGTCGCCCCACCATCTCCAGCAACTGAATCATGTGTCGCCAGCTATGCATGCCGCCCCAGCAGATCTCGCCCTCGGCTGCAAGCCGCTCGCCATGCGCTTCCGCCATCTTGCACGCCTCGGTGAAGGTTTCCGCCGCCTTCTTCTGATTGCCGCCGGGGTCCTTGCTCCAATCTTCCGGCCCGCCGGCGGTGTCGATTCGGACGACGCCGTACGGCCTGACGCCAAGATCCTTGAGCTTCCTACCGATCTTGCAGGACTTCAGAATCATGTCCAGGAATCGCTTTCGCTCTTCTTCGGTTCCGAATGCAGGTCCGCCGCTGGGAGGCCAGATGGGAGCGACCATGGAGCCAATGACGAGGTCTTTCTCGCGGAAGAGATCAGCCCATCGCTTCAGATCGTCATCGCTGGAATCTATGTCAATGTGGGGCAGGGAGAGGAACACGTCCACTCCATCAAACTTCTGGCCGTTGACTTCGGCCCTCGCGGTCAGATCAATCATTGTCTCGAGATCGATAACGGGCTCAGAGCCTTCGCCTTTGCCGACGATGCCGGGCCAGCCCGCGTTGTGCAATTTGGGGTAGGTATGTGCCATCTGTTTCTCCTATCAGGGTGATTCAGAATGATACCGTGTAATTCAGCGCGTCGCAACAAATAGCGGCAGAGCCGCTAGAGGAGGTGTATTCCGTGCGCCTTGCAGGTTTCCACCATCTCGTTCGGCCATATACCGGCCTGGATCTCTCCGATGTGTGCTTTTTGGAGGAACAGCATGCAGAGACGGGACTGACCGATACCGCCGCCGACAGAGAGAGGTAGCTCGCCTGAAAGGAGTCTCTTGTGGAAGTAGAGTTCTCGTCTTTCTGTGCAGCCGCGGATCTCGAGTTGGCGTTCCAGTGCCGGAGGATCCACCCGAATGCCCATCGAAGAGAGCTCATATGCGGAATCCAGAACCCGGTTGTAGACAACGATATCGCCGTTCAGGCCTTCGTAACCGGCGCCGGTCGGGGTGGACCAGTCGTCGTAGTCGGGTGCGCGCCCGTCGTGGATTGAGCCGTCGAAGAGTTCACCGCCGATACCAATCACGAAAACCGCGCCATCTTCGCGACAGGCTCGGTACTCCCGTTCCCGGGGCGTAAGCTCCGGGTGGAGGCGGGCAAGATCCTCGGCGTGGACGAAAGTGATCTCATCGGGCAGGTACGGATTGATTTCGTCGTACTCGTGGGCAATGTACCGCTCCGTACGCCGGATGACGTCATAGATAATCCGGACAATCGACTTGAGGTATTCTACGGATCGGTTCTCGGGAGACAGAGCCAATTCCCAGTCCCACTGATCCACGTAAATGGAATGGGTGTTGTCGATGGGGTCATCCGGACGGATGGCATTCATGTCGGTGTAAAGTCCGTCACCGGGGCCAAACCCGAGATCGGCCAGGGCCAGTCGCTTCCACTTGGCAAGGGACTGGACAACCTCGGCAACCTGGTCGTTCATCTGCCCAATCTTGAACTGCACGGGTCGCTCGGTGCCGTTCAGGTCGTCGTTGATGCCGGTGCCCGTTCTTACGAACAACGGCGCCGTGACCCGAACGAGATTCAGCTCAAAGGCAAGATTCGTTTGAAAGACTTCCTTGATCCTCTGTATCGCGCGCTCGGTGTGTTTCGAATCGAGCAGTGCACGATAGTCCGGAGGCAGTACGAGGTTTTCCATGGAGGCCATTCTACCGTTATCCGGTGATTATGCTACTCCCACTCCCGGCAAACGCACATAAACATCCATTGTACGTGCTTACGCATGCAAGACGGACCTTCCGCTTGTCCTCGCGAGCTGCGGAGACGCTGCAAGTCCGTCCTGTATGCCGCACGCCCATCCCGTCGATGTGCGCTTGCCCTGCGTCGGCCGGGGGTCGGTCCCAGGCAACGTAACCCACGGGGATATGCGGCCAACGAGTGATTCTGCAGGCATGTTCGTAGCGCCTCGTGGGCACCGCTCGAGGTACAACCTCCGACGGCGCACGCGTGACCAAATAGCGGAAAGCCATGGTAGATGGTAATTCAGGCATGGACATCCCGCACTACCTTCTGCAGCACAGCACAACCACTCGCTGCGAGCATGAGCAGGGCAAACGCACATCAGGAAAAAGGTGATGCGGCAGGCGAGAAGGGTCCGGCGCGACTCCGCAGCCCGGCGAGGACCAGCGACGGGCCCTTCTTGCCTGCGCAAGCACCCACTATGAATATCTTTGTGCGTTTGCCCTGCGCTCAATCCCGTCGCGGCTCAGGATGGATATTCGAGACTGTTGGTCTATACTGTAACAGGAACACACGCCTGCGGTGTTGTAGTGGTGGGGCAAATGCCCACAAACGTTTGCAAGAACGAACCGCAGAACGGAGGAATACATGACGATACGAAGAACCATGCTCAAGGGACTGGCGCTGACAGCTATGCTGCTCCTGGTTCTGTCCGCCTGTGACATCACTATCAACTGGGGGCCGTGGACCCCGGATCCGGAACCGGAAGCCGGGCTCTCCTTCTCACTGGAGTGG
>DAOWMR010000482.1 GCA_030642995.1 Spirochaetales bacterium | reverse complement strand
GTCGGGCGTATTCCGCCATCTCAGCGATCGGGGCCATGCAGCGTTCGATCGCGATTTCCTTCGTTTCTATCCGGTCTCGCGGGATGGCGCCAACGCTGGCGCCGACGGATTCCGCCCCGACAAGTACACCGATCTCGATCAGTCGTCGATAACTGCTGTGGGTCACGGCCTGCACGTCGGGATCCGGCGAAACGAATCCACCGAGCTCCCTATGGGCTGAGAAGCAACTGGGAATCCGGACGCCGTGATCGGCCGCCTGATCCCGAAGGCGGAGGAAATAGCGGTCGGGGAGGCTGTACATCTCGAACCAGCTGCCGAGTTGGAGGTAGCGGACGCCCAGCCGCTCCATGAGGGTGAAGAGCCATTCGTAGCTGTAGCGGTACTCAATGGGATCGCTCTTGACCCCAATCTTGATGTTCATTCGCAGAGCCCCGGGTTGGTGAATAGTACCTTGTTGAACCAACCGTCTTTGTCGTGAATTGCGGAGAAAGTTGCCGGGCCTTCGTCCCACGAGATTCGGTGACTGATCAGCGGTTCAACGTCAATCTCACTGCCGAGAAACGACAATACCCTCGTCCACTCGTCCGATCCTCGTGGTGTCACCTTGCTGTTCCAGGTGCCGTACATGGTGAGTTCCCTGCGAAGCACGGTGGAGAACTCTGACTCGGGCAACGCGAAGTTGCCGTGGATATTGCCGAGGAACACGACCTGTCCGAAGAGGCCGGCGGCCGCAACGGTCTGACGGAATGTTGTCGGTAGACCGCACGCCTCTACAGCAACGTCGGCGCCGCCGGCGGTGAGATCACGAATGGCCCCAACGGGATCCGCCGTGGATGGATCCACGGTTGTGAACCCCATCTTGTCGGCAATGGTGCGTTTCTTCTCGTCGGGCTCGGAGACCAGGACCGGGCGGCATCCGCTGATTCGCAGCCACTGCGCCACCATGTTCCCAATCGGTCCACCGCCAATGACCGCGGCGCTCATACCCGGCCGAATTGACGGGCGGCTTGCAGCGTGGAGGGCAACGGCACACGGCTCGGTCATTGCGGCGTGGTCCAGTTGAACATCATCGGGAACCGGCAGCAGGTTGAACTCGGGAACCCAGAGCAATTCCTGAAATCCTCCGTCCCTCCGCGAGCCGAAGTAGTCGTATTCCCGAGCAAGCGCATACTCGCCGATCTGGTTGACCGTTTCGTCCGGGTTTGGGATCAGGGGAAAGATCACGACGCGGTCGCCGGTGCGGAACGCGCTGTCCTGAAAGCTCTCTTCCACGATCCCGGAGAACTCGTGGCCCATGACAAGCGGATAGTGATAGGCCGCGTTGCCGAAGGCGCGAGGAATATCAGAGCCACAGATGCCCGAAGCCGCAACGCGCACCAGTACCCAGTCGGGCGCCTGTGGCGTGGATGCAGGTCGGGTGGGCACTTCCCGTTCGGTGACCGTCAGAAGGCCGTTTTCGACTAACACGAGCGATTTCATAGGTGCGACTATCGTAGTTGCTCCACAGCGTTTCGTCAATCACTATCGCCACTGCTCAATCGATTCAGACGAGATCTGACGTGTTTTGACTGGAATTGATTGACAGCTTTCCACAGTCCTGATAGGTTGTTGGCGATACCATGTCCGGTCTGGAGGTGGAAGTGTCGGAAATGAATGCGGTGTTCATGGACGCCGTTGAATCGATTGAGGTCAGAACGGCACCGGTGCCCAAGCCGGGGACCAGTGAGGCACTGCTCAAAGTTCACAGTTGCGCGGTGTGCGGGTCGGATATCAAGATCTACCGGTACGGCAACAAGCGATTGACCTACCCCGTCATTGTCGGGCACGAGATCGCCGGCGAGATCGTGGAGACGGGGACGGAGGTTGGGGCAGTCAAGGTTGGGGACCGGGTGGCCGTTGGGGCGGATGTTCCTGGTGTCTGGAACGAGAATGTGCCCGGCAAGGATAGCTTCATAGACTACGCCACCGGTCACGAGTTCGACGGAGGGTTCGCACAGTACATGCTCCTCAATCAGCGGATGCTGGAGTTTGGACCCGTCAGCCACATCCCGGACACCTTGACCTATGACGAGGCGTCCCTCGCCGAGCCGCTTGCCTGCGCCATCAAAGGTTTGGAGTTTGGACGGTTCGGTCCTCGCAAGAGCATTGCGGTGATTGGCCTAGGTCCGATCGGCTGCATGATCCTGGAGCTTGCGAAGGCCTATGGCGCTGCGCAGATCTTTGCCGTCCAGCGTTCCCGGCCGCGCATGGAGGCCGCGACGAGGTTTGCTCCCGATGCACGGTTCATCTGCACCC
>DAOWMR010000155.1 GCA_030642995.1 Spirochaetales bacterium | reverse complement strand
GATCTTGAGCCGTGGCTCAATGCCGGCGGCACCGATCCCGACCGGGTCTACTTGGCACATCGGATCGAGTTCCGGCCGTCGCCCTGGCTGACTCTCGCCGCAAACGAGGCGCTCGTCTTCCACGGCAAACCGATGGAGCTGCGATACCTCAATCCGCTGATAATCCTGCACAGCTGGTTTATCCCGAGCTACGGGAATTCCATGATCAACCTGGAGCTCTCAGTACGACCGGTACGGGGGCTGGAGGTATGGGGCCACTTGGCGATTGATCAAGTGCAGAGCGCGATTGAGGAGGAGCGTGGCTACGCGGACTCCGAGCCGGAGGCACTTGGCTATCTCGCCGGCGCCGAATACGTCCTGCCTCTCACCGGCGCGTGGCTTACGGTCGGGACCGAATGGGCCTACCTGGACCCGTGGATGTACATTGGTCGCGATATCATGGGCAGCTTCACCTATCGCCGTCGGGTGCAGGCGGAACACGTTCTGCCGGCGGGTGCGAAGGTCATTGTAGAGAAATCGCTCGGTTATCCCGGCGGACCGGACTACCACGGCGTGACCGGTTTCGCGCAGTTGGACGTTGATGCAGATTCCGGTGCCGACCTTGCGTTCTCGCTGGACCTGAGTTTCTTTGCCAACGGCGAGAAAGAGGTTGGCGTCAGCCTTCCGCCGGTCGACGAGTATGATGCCATGCGGGTGACCCCGTCGGGGGTGGCCGAGTACATCCTCGCCGCCAGAGTCACCGCCGACGGAACATTCCTTGAGACTGAGCTGTGGGGAGTGCCGATTGAACTGTCCGGGGGCGCGGTTCTTGACGTGGTACGGATAGAGAACAACGACCACATGAGCGGAGAGCTACTCTGGGACGTGCAGTTCTCGCCCTATCTTTCCGTGTCGACGATCTTCGGGAAGTAGGGGCGTCGCCTACAGCGGCAGGCGGATACTCCCCCCGAGCCTGATGCCTCCGAACATGCGTGCCGGCAATTGGACAGGTGCGAAATAGGGAATCTCGTTGTCGGGGCCGACGTACTCGGCGGGAATGCCGGTCAATTGGAGTTCATTGACGACAAATCCCACCGACAGTTCCGCGAAGACGCTCCACCAGCCGAATGAGGCGTCGGCACGGCCCGTTGCGGTCACCTTGGACTCCAGGTAATCATCGTCCAGGAAGCGTGTGCCCTCTTCGCCTTCTTCGTTGTAGAAGTTGAGTTCGTTCCACGGGTTGGCAGGTGATTTGGAGCCGGAGAGCGTGTACTCAATTGCCGCTTTCACCTCCACCGGGTCAAAGGTCTGCGAATAGTCGATTAGGAAGGCAAGGTTGTTTTCTCCGTGCAGGTAGCCGATGTAGTTGTCTTCCGGCAGGATCGTGCGGGTCTCGCCGGTCACGGGGTCTACGATGTATTCCACCACGGGGTAGTAGGTGTAGCCGTACTTAGTGTCGGGGGCGGTGCCGGATCCGTACGCCTGGAAGGTGTACTTCGTTGCCCCCGCGTGGTAAAAGCCGAACTCGCCGACCGTCGTGGGAACCGCACCCCCAATCGACCACGCGATCTTATTCGGATTCTGATAGGCGTCTGGGTTCAGAAACGCGTTTGCGTTGAAATCGTCCACGAGCAACTGCGCATACGTATAGAACGCATCGTCCGTGTAATCGGCGAAGAATCCCAGAATGGAGTTGTCGTTACCGATCTCCGACCATGGATTTCCCGTCGCCACTTTGACGTACTGGAGGAAGAACCCGGGCACCGGGTTCAGCAGGTACTCGAGGTCATACTGCCGGTCGGCATAGACGAGGACATCCTGGAAACCGATCCGAAGCGCATCAAACCGCACACCGTACGTTCTGATGTTTGCGCCTCGATCCGGAACGTCCGGCAACCGTGAATTGCGGTTCAATCCGAGCCATCGAGTCGTGTAGAAGAATCGATTCGACTCGAGAGCCAGATCGAGCTGAAGGACCGGGATTGGTTGGGAGGAGACAAAGAGCGAATAGGGCGATTCAACCAGATCGGTGTGGGTGAACCGGCCGGCCCGAATGCTGAAGGGTGAGAGGTCTGCGGATATGCCGCCGGCGTCCAGGGTTGCGTTGAATCCCGCCCAGTATCCGGCCTGCTGTTCCGCGTACTTCCCGTCGTTCTGGAACGAGATAGCCCCGAGAACGTCGACCGGTCCGACCGACAGCAACCCATCCGCAGTGACTTGCTGATACTGAAGATTCGGGATGACATCGGGCACCGGGGTGGCAACGGTCTGAGCCGCGGATAACTCCAGGACGAGCGAATCTGTCGAAGGTGCGCCGAACGCGCTGGTGAGCGGGATTGCGACGGCCAGCACGCACGCCAGCGCGACGACCTTGATATCCAAGCCGGGTTTTCCCATGAGGGGAACTATATCACGTGACCGTTGCAGTCCCAACGCCTGTGACCTGCCCCCCCGCTAGAACCGGTGCCGCCGGCGATACCGGGGAAGTCCGTGCCTGCGGAAGTCCTCGATTGAATCCTCGTAGGTTCGAACGATTCTGGAGACCTGTTTTTCCACGGACCACTCGTTCGCCCTGTTCCTGGCCTCAACGCTCTTGCGATGGAGAAGTTCATCGTCACTGAGCATACGATCCACGGCGTCGGTGAAATCGACCATGCTCGATCGCGTTGCGAATCCGCCGATGTCGTGATCGAGGAGGTCGGAAACTCCGATGCCCTCTATCGCGACGACGGGTGTACCAACAGCCATGGATTCAAGCAGGACGAGCCCCTGAGTCTCAGTGACGGATGCAAAGATGAAGAGATCGCTCTGCTCTATGAACGCAAATACATCTTCGTGCCCCACATATCCGAGGAGAGTCACCCGATCCTCAAGGCCAAGCCGATCAATCAATTCCTCAATCTCGCCCCGGTCCGGACCGTTGCCAATCATCAGGAAGTGAACGTCATGGCGCTCCTTGACAATTGCCAGAGCTCGTATCAGGTAACAGATGTTCTTCTCTCGACCCAATCTGCCGACGGAGACCAGGAGTCGCTTGCCTGAAATCCGGGCTGGATTTCTGAAGTCGTACTTCGCGAGCAGGTCTGAGAGGGCCTGGGTCGGCCGTTCCATCCGCATGTCGGTTCCGGTTGGAATGACCGAGATTGGTGCGTCCACCCCGTGCTCCAGGATGGCCGCCCGCATTCCATGGCTTGGCGAGATTATATGCTGACATCTGCCACAGAAGTGGCGGGCAATCCAGATCACCGCGCGCGTGGCGAAGCTGCGCGGGAACGGCATGTAGTGAGTGTATTCCATGTAGTGGGTGTGGTAGGTGTGTACGTGCGGCACTCGCCAGAGCCAGCCGGCAATCAAGGCATAGATTCCGACGGTGCCCGGCACCTGGGAGTGAATAACGTCAATCTTTAGCTTGCCGAACTTGCGGAGTGCGCCGCCCCAGGGGAGGGAGATCCGTCGCTCCTTCATTTGAGGGAACGGGAACGGAATGGACGGGAACCGGATATTCCACGGACACTCGTCTCTGCGCCCGAAATACCTCGGGGCGAAGAGATATACGTCGTGTCCTTGCCTGCGCAGTTCGTCGCAGACCGTTTCCACGGACGTCACAACACCATTGATCTCCGGGCGGTAGGAATCGGTGAAAATGGCTATTCGCATCAGGTAACTCTCATGAGGTCTGCCCCTCAATTGTAACAGAGGAATTGGGGAAATCTACCACCTTATCTGCGCTTTTTCTGATATCGAAATTACGGTCGCTTGACCGTGATTGGGAGTTTCACTAACATGCCGACCCAAGACACGAAGAGGTTTTCAAGATAGATGAGCGGCAAATTCTTCAACGAACTCAGTTGGCGTTTACGAAAGGTGGCCGACTTCCTCGGCGTACGGAAGTACTTCAACACGAAGCTCTACAATCTCATTCTGATTCGGGCCGAGAAGACGAACTTTGACCTGGGCTTTTGGAAGTTCATGAACTACGGGTACGAGCCAACCGATCCAACTACCAGACCTCAGCTGTTACCTGAGGACAAAGAGGACCGGGTCTGCATCCAGCTCTACCAACATCTGGTAGAAACAGTTGCCATGGCCGGGAAGTCGGTGCTGGAAGTGAGCTGCGGCCGCGGCGGCGGTGCGAGCTACGCCGTGCGGTATCTCAAGCCGAAGCACTACGTCGGCTTGGATCTGTCGCCGACCAACATTGCCTTTTGCCGCAGGCAGTACGATCACGAAGGCCTTGAGTTCGTGGAGGGTGATGCCGACGATCTCCCATTCGATGATGAAGAGTTTGACATTGTGGTCAATATCGAGGCGTCCAACGGCTATGATTCAATCCCGATTTTCTTTGAGCAGGTTCACCGGGTGCTCAAGCCGGGCGGTCATCTGTTCTTCGCAGATCTGCGACACAATGAAAAGCAGTTGAACGAGCTACGGGAGCATCTGGATGCGACCGCGTTTGAACAGATCTCCTGCGATGATATAACGGGGAATGTGCTCGCTGCGCTCACTCTGGACAGCGATCGCAAAGTGGGTCTTGTGAAGGACAAAGTCCCTCCGTTCTTTCTCGGTTCGTTCTACAACTTCGCCGCCATCAAGGGTACGCACATGTACAAGGGGTTCGAGAACGGCGACAACACCTATCTGAGCTGTAGACTCACGAAGGCCGGCAAGTCATCGTGAAGTAGTACAGGGCTCGCGACGGCGGAGTCTCTGCGCTTGCCGAATTCCTGGTGCGCTGTTAGTATCACCGGATAACGTGTTTTCATTTCCGGCAAGACTTTATCGCAAATTTGACCATTGGCTCATCTATCCGCTCGCTCTCCTGACGCTCCTGTCCATTATTCCAATCACCCGGACGGAGGTTGCGTCAGGATTTACCATGCTTCTTCCGGACAAGGACCCGTATCGCATTCAGGAGCTGCAGGCTCGAGAGCTTTTCGGCACCAACGAGAGCATCATCATTGCTCTGGATGTGCCCGAACTCTTTCGGGCCAAGGATCTGGCTCGGATCCGGGAAATTGAGGAACTTGCAGCAGACGTCCCGGGAACGGCCCATGTGCTGAGTCTCGCCAGTATGCCCGACCTCTATCTCGAAAACGACGCTCTGATTGAACGTCCGCTCTACTCACCGGAAACTGACCCTGATCTGGAAGAGTTGGAGCGGCGGGTTCTCGGGACACCACTTTTCCGTGATTTCTTCGTCTCTTCCGACGGGAAGGCAATCATGACATATGTCATGCCGGATGACGATGTGAAGCCGACCGCTTTCGTTGAGCGACTCATTGACGTGCTGGGAGAGGACGGCCTGCACTATTTTGGTGACGCGGTCATCGAAACATACGTGAGTCATGCCGTGACCCGAGAGTTAGTGGTTCTGGGAGGACTTGCCCTCCTGGTGATCATGCTCATTGAGATGCTGATTGCCCGATCGGTGATCGTGGGGGCGGTATTGGCCATGGTCTCGGCGGTACCGGCACTCTGGACCCTTGCGCTGTTCCCGCTTCTCGGCCAGGCGGTGGAGACAACCACCATGATGGTCCCGGTGATTGTGCTCGTGCTTGCCACAAGCTACGGCGTCCATCTCTTCCGGTATCACTCCTCGCACGGGGCCAACATCGTGGATACGCTTGAGCAGGTGTCCAAGGTGATCATCTCGGCCGGTGTTACGACGATGGTGGGATTCCTGAGCCTGGTTGTCACCCCGAGCGCGATCTTGCGCCAGCTCGGCTGGCTGATCATCTTTGGCATCATGGCGGCTCTCGTGTCGTCGCTGCTTCTGTTTCCTCCCATCCTTGCCCGGTTGCCGGTGAGGCGCTCGGGCAAACGACAGATCCGCCGCAGAGCTGATGGAGAAGGACTTCGGGGGAGATTCGGGTTTCTCTGGATGCTCACGCGCGAACCACGTCGGCCCGGCCTTCGCATCCTCGTCCTCATTGCCATACTGATCCCGTTCGCTGTTGCGATACCGTCAATCCGTGCCGGTTTCAGTTCGCGAGACACCTTCCGCAGCGGTTCCAAGGTTGCCGAGACAGTTGACTACTTCGTCCAGCGATCACAGTCCAACCAGCAGATCCAGATCGTATTTGATACCGGTGCCGAATATGGACTGGTTGATCTCCAGACCTACAACGAACTGAAGACCGTGGAACAGATGCTCGATGGCGACGAGGCAATCCAACTCTCTACTTCCTACGTCGATTTCATCGAATGGATGAACGGCCGGCTTGAGGGACGAATCCAGCCCGTTCCCCCGAAGAGCGATGCCGAGATTGGAGAGGCAATGGAGCTTCTCTCCGGGGAAGGCATCGAAGATCTCTTTGACGCCATGGTGGACATTGACTGGCGCAGGGCCCGGTTCCTCGTGCAAGCGTCATTGCCAAATCTGAGCAGCCCCGTGGGGGCTATAGCAATTGAAGAGCTTTCAAGTCGCGTGGATGGCTACCAGACCGCACTGTCGCCCGACATCAGTGTGGCATTGCTCGGCGAACCGTTCGCGAATCTGAAATACAGTGAATACCTGGCCCGGAGTCAGTACATATCCGTGCTTGTATTCCTCCCGCTTCTCCTCCTGTTCCTGCTTTTCGTGTTCCGATCAGTTGGTTGGTCGCTGATTACGCTCATCCCCACCTTTGTCGGAATCATTGTGTACTTCGGCACGGTGTCTCTTTTCGGATACTTGCATGACCCGGGGCACGTGTTCATGGTGGCGGCGCTTATGGGCGTCAG
>DAOWMR010000093.1 GCA_030642995.1 Spirochaetales bacterium | reverse complement strand
CAGCGGATTGTTCTTGCCCTTGCCGATGACCATGGGCGTGTAACCCAGACTCGTCACGAAGTCCCAGAGTTCCATGAGGCACCCCGGTTCATCACCGGAAGAAACGCTGTAGAGCACACCGGTTTCACGCGCCCTGTTTTTGAGCTCCGCGCCAACCGTCACGTCGGCCTCGATGTTGATCAAGACCACGTCCCGGCCCGCATCGATTGCGGCAAGCGCGGTTGCCGCCCCGGAAGCCGGCGAGGGTGTCACGTCGGTGAAGACATCAATCCCGTTCATGGCAACGGCGAGTTCCAACGACGGCGTGACGATGACTCTGCCATGGACGAGGGCGTCCTGCGCCTTGCCTGGGGAATCGGTCGTCACGATGCGTTCGGAAGCGACACCTCCGAACGTTCGCAATGCCTCGGCCGCCTGCTCCACGTCATCATCAACGAGAATCGCGATCTCCATCCCCCGAACGTGACGGACGGCCGCAAGGAACCCCGTCCCCATCCAACCGGACCCCACCGATGCCACGCGGATTGGGTTTCCCTCTGTTTCCCGAGCTGCAAGCTGTTTGGATATCATGACGACCCCTACTCCTTTGCGTCGCGAATGCAGGCCATCGTGAGTTCTGAAATCTCCGGGCCCACGCCGGATTGCCGCCGCATTTCCGCCAGGCCACGCTCGTTCAAGAGCTCAACCACCGACTGGGCCAGACGGAGATTCTTCACGCTGAGCTTCATGAACTTCACCGGGTCATCCCGGTACGGAAAGAGATCAAGGCCGTACCAGCCATCGTATCCCGCCTGGTCCAGGACATACATACACTGCACGAGCCGGATGAAGTTCACGGTGCCCGGCGGGAGATCGATATCCGCCTGCTGGTCGTTGTCGTCAAAGTGGGTGTGAAAGAGCTTCTTTGCCCGGAGCACGAGCGAAAACTGATCCTCCAACACCTCGCCTGCAATCATCGCGTGGCCAACGTCCAGGTTGATGCCGAAATTGGGATCATTGATCTCCAGTGCCAGTGAGAGCGCCTGTCCGGTCGTGCCGTAGAGGATGTGACTGCGCGGTTCAAACGGCTTCGGCTCCAGGCAGACCCTGGTTGCGTAGTTGTTGGCGTGCAGGTAATCCATGATCCGCCGGACGCTCTCCACGTAGTAGTCGTAGAGGGCGAAGTAGTCGGACTGGAGTGGGAAGTCGCTGCCGTCCGTCGCCGGCCAGAGCACGCTGATCGGGACGTTGAAGCGCGCGCCCATGTCCAGCGCCTCCTTCACCCGATCCACCGCAGCCGCCCGAATCGCGGGGTCGTGATCGGCCAGGGCGCCGTTCACGAACTGACGTTCGGTCCACGTATGACCACAGAGTTGCACCATGGAGAGGTTGTAGTCGTCCATCACCCGACGAACATCGGCCTCCGTCTCCGTCGTGATCTCGGTAGGGAGATGAAGCTCAAAGCCGTCTATCCCCTCGGTCTCACCCACCAGCCGAATCCGGTCCAGGACCGGAATGTCGTCCTTGAATCCCCGAGTGTTGAATCTGTCCGGAAGATTGTTGATGCCCCAGATGCCCATAGAAATTTTCAGCTTTTTCATCTCTCTCTCCTGTTGATCTTCAATTCTCGCACCCCGACCTCGGCGCGCCGGCCCTCGGCCATGAGCCGGATCATCTCTTCTTCGGTCACCTTCTGCGTGGCACCCGGTTGCGTGGCGACAAGTGCACCGAGTGCATTGGCCCGGGTGATTGCCGTTTCGAGTGGCAATCCGCTCACCATGGAAGCCATGAATGCACCGGCAAAGGCGTCTCCCGCTCCGCACGGATCTTCGACCTGCACCACAAACCCCGGGACGATCACCGGCTCCGAACCATCGGTGCCCGGCTGGGGACCAGCGATCGCCAACGCCCCGTTCCCCCCCATGGTCACGACGACCGTGTCCAGTTTCGCCGCCAATCGCAGTTGCTCCGCGAGACCGATGAGGTCGTCGCCTCGCAGGGAGTAGATATCAGCGAGCACGCCGAGTTCCTCGTCGTTGAGCTTCGCGATAGTGCCGTGCTCCAACGACCACCGTATGGTTTCCTCGGTATAGCACCGTGGCCGGAGATTGATGTCCACGAGCACCGTCCGGCCGGTGAAGGCATCCACCAGCCGTCTGAGCGTGCTCCGTGATCTGGGGTCTCGTTGAGCAAGAGTCCCGAAGCAGAGGATGTCGGACTCACCGACGGCTGCCGCGAGCGCCTCGGACCACGGCACGGCGTCGTAGGCAACGCCTTCGACGATCGTGTAGCTGGGGTTCCGCTCCTCGTCCAACTCCACGATCACCGTTGCCGTAGGAAGGCCGTCGGTCCGGGACACAAGAGATGTGTCCATCCCGAGCGCTCGCATCCCCGCAAGCGTCCTGTCTCCGAGATCGTCACTGCCCACCTGGGAGACGAACCGAGTCGGAACGCCAAGGCTCCCCAGCCGATAGGCGAAATTGAGAGGCGCTCCGCCGAGTACCGGTCCCGACGGGAGCAGATCCCACAGCGCCTCGCCGAACACCAGCACCCGGGACCGGGGTTTGGCGGCCGTACCGGCATCGCTCGCTGCGATCCTCGCAGTGTCACTCACAAGGTCTTCTCCACCCGACGTGCCAGTTTCTCGGCAGTGAAACCGAGGAAGTCGGCCACCTCTTGCGGGCGACCAGACGCTCCGAACTGATCGATCGTGAAGAGCCGATCCCGACGGCCTCCGGTGATTGCTTCCCAACCGGTCCCGACGCCCGCCTCAACCGCATAGACCGCGGCGCCTGCAGGGAGAATCCGCGCCTGGTGCGCGGAGGGCTGGGTGAGAAAGAGCTCGCGCGACAGCATGGACACCACCCGCACCCGGCGGTGGGAGGCCACGTCGGCGCCGGTGAGAAGGTCGGCGGCGGCAAGGGCCATTTCCACTTCGCTTCCTGTTGCGACCAGGACGATTTCCGGTTTATGGACGATCTCCTGATCGTCATCGTCCCGCACGATGTAGGCGCCGGTGTGAATGGTTGATTGCCATCCGGGGTCGAATTTCGGATAGACGGTCAGCGGCTGCCGGGACAGCACCAGCGCAGTGGGGCCGTCGGTCCGCTCCATGGCCATTTGCCAGGCCACAATCGTTTCCTCGGGATCGGCCGGGCGAAGCACGCGCATGTTCGGGATAATTCGCAAACTCGCCAGATGTTCCACCGCCTGGTGGGTGGGCCCATCACCTCCGAGGTAGATAGAGTCGTGGGTCAGTATGTAGATCACCGGCAGCTTCATGAGCGCGGCCAGGCGCATCGCCGGGCGCATGTAGTCAACGAACACGAACAGGGTTGCGGCGAACGGCCGGAAGCCGCCGTGAAGCTGGAGCCCGTTGGTGATTGAGGCCATGGCGTGCTCCCGGACGCCATACCGGATGGTGCGCCCTTCGATCTCATCGGGGCCATACACCCCGAGGCCGGGCATTTCGGTCTTGTTGGATGTCGAGAGGTCCGCGGACCCGCCAATCAGGTTGGGCACGGCTCGGGCGTAGGCGTTGAGCACCGCACCGCTGACGTCGCGGGTGGACACGGCGTCGCCCGGCTTGTAGGTCGGAAACTCCGCCCGGTCGTAGAACGTGCGACCGCTCTCAAGCCAGGCGTCCAGTTCTTCCGCGCGGCCACTATCCCGACTGCGCCACGTTTCATACCGTCCCAGCCACTCGGCCCGCTCCGCCCCCCACTCCCTGCACCGCCGGGCGAAGTATTCGCGAGCCTTCGGAAACACGTAGAAGGCCTCGCCCTCCGGCGCGCCCATCGCGCGCTTTGCCGCCCGGATTTCCTCGGGTCCAAGAACCGTACCATGGATTTTGTGCCCGCCGGACTGCGTGGGCGCACCCTGCCCGATGACCGAGTGAAGCTCTATGAGTGTGGGCCGCTCGGTCTCGGCGTGGGCGGCGTCCATGAGGCTCGCCATCTCACCGAAGTCGTGGGCGCTTCCCTCCAACGTCTGCCAACCGTACGCCGCAAAGCGGGCGCGAACATCTTCGGTGAAGGTAATAGATGTAGGTCCTTCAATCGATACCTGATTGGAATCATAGAGAACGATGAGCTTGCCAAGCCGGAGGTGCCCGGCGAGCGACGCGGCCTCATGGCTGATCCCCTCCATGAGGCAACCGTCTCCCGAGAGAACGTAGGTGTGGTGGTCAATTATGGCCAGATCAGGGTCGTTGAATCGAGCGGCAAGCTTCTGCTCGGCGATTGTCATTCCCACGGCCGTGGCAAAGCCGGCGCCGAGCGGGCCGGTGGTAGTCTCAACACCGGGGGTGAGCCCGTATTCCGGATGACCAGGTGTGAGCGAGCCAATCCGCCGCAGCCGCTTCAGCTCTTCCAACGGAAGGTCGTACCCGGACAAGTGAAGGATCGCGTAGAGCAAAGCCGACCCGTGCCCCGCCGAGAGGACAAATCGATCTCTGTCCACCCACGCGGGATCTTCCGGGTCATGCCGCAAGATCTCGCCGTAGAGGAGCGCGGCCAGATCGGCACAGCCGAGGGGCATCCCGGGGTGCCCGGTACCGGATGCCTCCACCGCATCCATGCAGAGGATTCGAATGGATGAGGCAGCGACCTTCAGCGCCTCTATGTCGAGCAAAACACACCTCCAACTTAACGCACTAAGTTTGACCGATGATCGGCGGGTTGTCAATAGTGAATGTGATCTTGACGCTGGGATCTTCTGACCATCAGTGTCGGTTCAGCTGTAGGCAATTCGACTCATTGAGATGGGTAGGATAGACTCATGCTATGAGTAAGCGAATCAGTTAAGCAATGATGACCCGTATCGAACTCATCGAGGCAATTCGGCAAATCTCACGAGAGGAGTTCAGCCGCTCGAGCGGTCCCGGCGGTCAGAATGTCAACAAGGTGAACACCCAGGTTACGCTGCGCATCCCGATTGATTTGCTGGAGCTACGTGCCGACGAATCGGACCGCGTCAGACGACGTCTCGCCAACCGCTGCAACGCCGAAGGCGAGCTGGTGATTCAGGTGTCCGACACCCGGAGTCAGCACGCCAACAGGGAGATTGCCGTTGAACGAGCCGCCGATCTCATCGCTTACGCGCTCCGGCGGCCCAAAAAACGCAGACCGACACGTCCCTCGGCCGCAGCCCGCGAGCGTCGTCTGAAAGGAAAACACCACCGGTCCCGAACAAAACAGAACCGGCGGGTAACTGATGATGGCTGAGCCGCCCGGAGGGCGCCTCAGCCCGCAGTATCGCCTCCGGCGAACTGCACACCCCCACCCGCGAAATCGGCTCAACTCAACTCGACCGGCTCCTAACCCGCAGGTTAGACGTACCAGAAGCGATTGAGGATGAACGCACCTGCAACCGTAGGGCGGACGGCAGGCAGGTGGGTCTCTGCCTGCGTTCCCACTAAATCAGCCGCGCACGAATCTCCGCGCTCACGTAGTCCAGTATCGCAACCGTCACGGCGATGAACCACACGGCGATACCTGCGGACCGGTAGTCCAGCAGTCGGATGTACTGCACCAGCAGGAATCCGATACCACCACCACCAACCAGGCCGATGATCGTGGACATGCGGACATTGATGTCCCACCGGTAGATTGAGAACGAGATGAACGGGGAGATCATTTGCGGGATGACTCCGTACATAATCGTCTGCAGTGTGTTGGCGCCGGTCGCCCGCACCGCCTCTATCGGACCTGGATCGATCCCCTCGATCGCCTCGGAGTAGAGTTTCGTGAGTGCCGCAATGGAGTGAATGGTCAGTGCGACGATACCCGCAAACGGCCCGAGGCCAACCCACACCACCGCGATGAGCGCCCAGATGAGCGGCTCAATGGACCTGATGATGTTCATGATCGTTCGTGTGAGGAAGTAGATGCCCATCGTGATTCGCGAGCCGCCCATGATGTTGCGGGCAGCCAGGAAGCTCACCGGTATCGAAAGGATGATGCCGAAGAACGTTGCCATCATCCCCATGAATATGGTTTCGATCATCCGCTCGACTGTCAGACGGAGCGCCTCACTCGCTTTGGGCCGACCGATCTCACGCGTCTGCAAGGCAAACACATCATGGTAGAGCGGACCCACCGCACTGGGCGGGGTGAGCCGGTAGGGCATGATCACCTCAATCCGGAAGGCGCCCTGGTCGTCGGTCACCGCCGAGACATACTGACCCTCCTGACGGATCTGAAACTCGTTGCCGTTCGGGTCCTTCCACCATATTGCCGTTTCGATGTTCGGGCGGAAATTCCCGCCGACGAGGGTAAGGATGGTACCGGGAATCAGTTCGCCCGTATCCGGGTCCTGGGTGGAAAGCTCGCCCTGCGTCGGTGTCGCGATGAGATAGGGCTCATCGGCGAGCGGGACGTTTGGAACAGGGATATCACCTTCTTCGGTCGCCAGGATCCGGGCATCGCCCAACTCCTTTTCGATGTCGTATTCGATTGCCGCCTTCCAGGGCCAGAGCACCTTCGACAGTGGAGGAAGCGCATCGGGCGCCTCCCGTACCATCCGCACGACGTCTATCTGACTGATCTGCCACCCGAGGACGAAGAACATGGCAAGTATGGAGAGGAACACTCCTGACCCCCCACGCTTGCCCTGTTGGACACACCGGTAGGCATCGTAGGCGATGAGCAACCACACGATCACCAGGACAACGAGCGAGAGGATGAAGAACATCGGCTCCAAATCGATGGCCTTGCCAAACTTCGCGCCGAAGCCAACTTCGCGCCTGCCGATCTCGGCGATCCTCCAGACATAGATGCCGAGGCCGCTGCCGAACGCCAGCAGCAGCAAAATACCGCGGTAGACCTGGCCCACTATCATCTGCCCGAGGCCGGGGAGTACGAAGGACGCCACGCCGGCCACCGGCGGCGAGAACTTTGTCTTCACTTCAATACGGGACTGCAAGGTACGTTCAGCCACGATCCGCCTCCGTTGCGCTTCTTCCGGCGCTGACCCGCTCAGCTTCCTCGCCGTAGATATCCTTGAACTCTTTATCGGTCATGGTCTGGATAGCCGCACTGTCACCCTGCCAGACAATTCTCCCGTCCCTGAGTCCAATGACATGAGACGCATACCGCTGGATCAGGTCAAGGTAGTGGAGACTGCAGATAACGGTCATCCCGTCTTCCTGGTTGAGTTGCTCCAAATAGCCGAGAATCGTGTGGGCCAGAACGGGGTCCAGACTCGCGACCGGCTCGTCTGCCAGGATGACTTGGGGCTCCTGCATGAGCGCCCGAGCAATGCCCACCCGCTGCTGCTGCCCGCCCGAGAGCTCACGGGCGAGCTTGTTGGTCTGATCCGTCAGCCCGAGGCGCTCAATTGCGGCGGCCGCCATGTCACGATCTCCTTTCGGAAACCGATGGAAGATGCTCTTCGCGGTGCTCACGTAGCCGAGCCTGCCGGCCATCACATTGGTGAGCACTGTCGAGCGTTTCACCAGATTGAAGTGCTGAAAGATCATGCCGAAACTCCGTCTGATCTTTCGAAGATCGGCGATCTCAGCCGCGGCGATGTCTGTGCCGTTCCAGATAATCTGTCCCTCGGTAGGTTCCACGAGACGATTGATACACCGAAGCAGCGTGGATTTGCCGGAGCCCGACAGACCAATCACCACGAGGAACTGCCCGTCTTCCACCGTGAAGCTCACGTCCTTGAGGGCCTGGGTCCCGTCAGCGTAGGTCTTCGAGAGGTTCTTGATCTCGATCATGCATCCTCCTGCAACCTGTATATCAAAAAACGCCTCCGGTTGAAACCGGAGGCGTCACTCAGCACGTAGACCGACCTGGAGTCGACCACCGCCTCAAGTAAAGTTTGCTATCCTCAATCGCCCATCAGATCGCTCACGCTCACGCCGGACGCCTGAAGAACCTGTCGGAACGGATCGTAAAAACTGTCGGTGCGCTTGACCAGCTCATTCCACTGGTATGCACGCCCGATCGCCTCGGCGCCTTCCTCGGTCGCGACGATTTCAAGAAGTGCGTTCACGATGGCATTCTTGATTTCAAGCGGAACCGACGGCTGGAACTGGACGCCGTCATTCGGGATGTCGGCCGTGACGGCTATCACCTTCACGCGATCCATGACGTCCGGATGGTCGCTCTCAATGTTTCCGCGTGCATCCACGTAGGTGGCGCCGGCATCAACGTCGCCGTTGTAGACTGCCGAAACCACAGCGGTGTGTCCGCCTGCATCAACAACTTCGAGGTCCTTCTCCGTGTCGATCCCGGCCGCCCGCATGGTCAACATCGGGATGACCCAGCCGGACGTTGAGAGGGGGTCAGGCCGGGCAAAGCTCCTGCCCGCCAGATCTTCGACGGTGTTGATACCGGTGTCTGCGCCAACGATCAGCTGCCCGTTATAGGTAGCGCTGCCGTAGCGAACGGAGACCAGGGCCGCCTCTGCGGCGCCGCGGTCGGCTGCCAGTACATAGGCGAAGGTTGCCAGGGATGCCATGTGTGCAGCCGGCGGGTCACTGGAGAGCGCCTCAATGACACCGGCATATTCGGTAGCAACGTTGACCTCTATAACCAAACCGGTCAGGTCGTAGATCATATCGGCCACTTCCTCGCCGCCGGCAACGATCTCGGTGGTGTCCCCGGACGGAACGAACGACCAGATGATCGGATTTGCGTCGGTCCCAAGTTCGGCCTCTACCTGCGGGGTTGCAAATGCTGCAACTGGAATGAGAAGCGCGACGATAACGATCAGAATCTTTTTCACATTGTCCTCCTTGTGAATCTATTCGGTCCCGCCAGTATACGATGAAATCACCAATTTGGATATCAGGCATGCGTCATTTCTTGCCATTCCTTTCAAGAAATGTCTGCGAACCGACACAATCAGGTTACGCTACTCGCCGAGGGGAAATTGCACCTTCCATCGCGCTCCGGCCCCCTCCGTCAAGTCAATTGTCCCGTTGATCT
>DAOWMR010000217.1 GCA_030642995.1 Spirochaetales bacterium | reverse complement strand
GGGCGTCAATTGGCGCCCGAACGTCTGAGAGCCAGACGCACCGGGAGATGGCAAGCGGTCTTTCGATGCCGGTCGGATTCAAGAACGGTACCGACGGCAGTATAGCAACGGCGATCGACGCGCTCTCGTCCTCGAGGGGGCCTCACAGCTTCATTGGTATTGATCAAGACGGGCAGACGGCGGTCTTCAATACATCGGGCAATGAAGCCGGACACATCATCCTTCGGGGCGGCAGGAGTGGGCCCAACTATCACGACGAGTTCGTAGAGGATGCGTGTCGACTGCTCAACGACGCCGGATACCAGGCGACGGTCATGATCGATTGCAGTCACTCCAATTCACTTCGCCGGCCAACGCGGCAGGAGAAGGTGCTCCAGTCGGTGATTCGTCAGCGGAGAGAAGGACAAGAGGCAATCATCGGGTTCATGCTCGAGAGCAATTTGCGGGAGGGTAATCAGCCGCCGGCGGCTCTCAAGGATCTTGAATACGGGGTCTCGATCACCGACGCGTGCATGGGGTGGGACCAGACTGAACGGGTCCTGCGTTGGGCGCACAGGGAACTCGGCCCCGCGGGGGGCCGAGCCGTTGGCTCATCCTAGGCGTTGTAGGTAGAAGACGCGACATCCCCTCCGGTGCCGGTCCAATTCGTGTGGAAAAACTCGCCGCGTTGCCGATCGGTGCGTTCGTAGGTGTGTGCACCGAAATAGTCCCGTTGTGCCTGGAGAAGATTTGCGGGAAGTCTGGCGCTGCGATAGCCGTCGTAGAACGAGAGCGCCGTTGAGAGCGCGGGAATTGGTATGCCGAGTTCAACTGCCTTTGCCACAACCCGCCGCCACGCCGGCTGACACTCTTCAATCAAGTTTCTGAAGTAGTCGTCCAGCAGGAGATTGTTCAAATCGGGATTCTTGTCGAACGCTTCCTTGATGTGATCGAGAAAAACACTCCTGATGATGCAGCCGCCGCGCCACATTAACGCGATTCCTCCGTAGTTGAGGTTCCAGCCGTGTTCTCTTGCCGCTTCGCGCATGAGCATGTAACCCTGTGCGTACGATACGATCTTGGATGCGAGAAGAGCCTTTCGAATGTCTTCCGTAAAGACTTCGCCGTCTCCGTCAAACTCAGCTGTCGGACCCTTGAGGATCCTGGACGCATCAACCCGCTCTTCTTTCATGGCCGACAGGCACCTGGCAAACACCGCCTCGCCAATGAGTGTCACAGGGACACCAAGATCCAGTGCACTGATGCCGGTCCACTTGCCGGTTCCTTTCTGTCCCGCGGTATCCAGGATCTTCTCCACGAGAGGCTGTTCGTCCTCATCTGAGAAGCCCATGATGTCCCGGGTGATCTCAATGAGATAGCTGTCCAGTTCTCCCGTATTCCAGTCGGCGAAGACCTTGTGCATGGCTTTTGCATCAAGCCTCAGGACGTTTTTCATGAGGTGATACGCTTCGCAGATGAGTTGCATGTCTCCGTATTCAATGCCGTTGTGCACCATTTTCACGTAGTGACCGGAGCCGTTTTCACCCACCCAGTCGCAGCATGGGCTCCCGTCGTCGGTTTTCGCGGCAATTGCCTGAAAAATCTCCTTCATCAGAGGCCACGCGTCGGGGTTGCCACCGGGCATTATGGATGGACCGAATCGCGCGCCTTCTTCTCCGCCGGAGACACCGGTCCCAATGTAAAGGAAGCCCTTCGCTTCGAGGTAGTCAGTTCGGCGGGTGGTGTCCGGGTAATGCGAATTGCCGCCGTCGATAATCAGGTCACCTTCATCGAGATAGGGGAGAATCACCTCGATGAATGAATCCACGGCATCCCCGGCCTTCACCATCAGCATGATCTTGCGCGGGCGTTTGAGTAGACTGATGAACTCTTCCATCGAGTGAGCGCCGAGGATTGTCTCTCTCCCCGCAGCAGCGCCCTTCAGGAAATCATCAACTTTGGACACGGTTCGGTTGAATACCGCCACCGCATACCCCTTGTCGTTCATGTTCAGCACCAGGTTCTGCCCCATTACCGCCATACCGATGAGTCCGATGTCTGCTTGTTCTGTCATTTTGTTCTCCATCATCTACCTGTTGAATGCACTCTCGAGTGCCCATAGTCCCAGCGCCGGATTGGGGAGGTAGTATACCTCTTCACCGCCCGGCAACGTGTTCCAGCCGTCTCGGAGCTTATCCACGTGATATCGCGTCATCGCGTCGTCTACGGTCATCGGGTCAAAACCAACTGATGAAATCCGTTCGGCGGCCATTCCTCCGGCAGCATAGGTTATGCCGAAGCGTCCGTCGGTTGAGCCGTGGATGAGGTGGGCCGCCGCTCCAAGCGAATCCGCCAGCTCGGGATCCGTGTCCACCGCATCAAGCGTGGCCTGCGTTCCCCGGTAGCCATAACGGGCAATCAGCCGGTCAAGCTCGGCATCCTCGCCGAACTCTTTTACTCCCGGTGCTATGACAATGAGCTCTCCACCGTCGGCGATGGCCATCCGGCTCCGATAAATTGCCTTGTTGGCAATCCACGTGCTGTGGTACTCGGCCGGATCCATGTATGCAACGATCTTCCGTGGTGAGCGGGGGAGCAGCTTCACGTTGACTTCTTGAGCGAGTTGGGCCGCCTGGTAAAAACACTCTGTGTCGTTACCGATGTAGAGCCCTCGAATTACCATTCGGGCGCCCGAGCCTTCGGCATCTGGAACCGCCTCAATGACGGTCAGCACGTACACGATGGGCATTCGGTTGCCAAACCTGCGGGAGGCCTCATTCAGAACAGTTCGAACCGGGGAGTCTGCGCGGCCCATAAACCGCTCCATTCCATACACGGCGCCGAGATAGTGGCTCTTACCGATACCTTCACTTCCGCCGGTTCCGACGAAGATGTTCTTGTTGAAATTCGCCATGCCGATCACTTCGTGGGGCAAGACCTGTCCAATGGAAAGAATGAGGTCGTGGTTTCCTTCGACAAGCATCCTGTTCACTTGCGCGGGCCAGTCGTAGTTGAGCTTGCCTTCGCTCAGCTCATGAATCATCTCTGATTCAATTCGACCAAGCGTCACTACGTCGTTGCGCCAGTTGTGCTCCAGGAACAGCGATTTCGGGATGTTCGGGTACATCGTCTCAAGCTGCTCATTCGACATGGGAGTGTGCGTGCCCAGTGCAGGAAGCACCGCGGTGAGCTGTTCGCCGTAATACCGATACGCCGCTTCGGTCAGCGGTCCTGCCTGCGAGTAGACTCGCGAGAAGTCCGGCGGCACTGCAAGGACACGTTTTCGCGGGCCAATGGCATCCAGCGCCACGCGCAGGCCGGCTTCAAGATCGGCTCTGGAGATGTCGGTTGTTGTGCCTCCTCTTGCGTAATACGTCATTGTTGAGTCCTCCACGGTGGGTCTTCCGGTAAATAGGTGTTGAACTCACTCAAGAGTTCTTCCTCATATGACCCGGCATAGGTTCCGGCGAAGAATCGGTCGAGACCTTCTTCATAGAACCGTTTCCACGATTGTTCCTCGGCCCCCGGATTAACGGGAAAGAACAACGAGTCGTTTCCCCTGGCAGCTTCGAGATCTCCAGGTGCGTCGCCTATCATCAGCATCTTCTCTCGAGGATACTTCCCTCCGGCGGCAAAGGTGATATGTTCCGTCTTGGTTCCCATCTCCTGACCGGCGATGAACCGGACAAAAGAGTCAATCTTGTGCTCTTCCCACTCTCGCTTCAACGCTTCGAAAGGAGTCTGGGAAACAACGATAGCGTCGGCTTTCTCGGAAATCTTGGCGAGACTCTCTCTCACGAGAGGGAAGGGTGGTACGTCATGAACGATCCGGCCGATGGTCTCATTGACCGCAAGGGAGAACCTGAGCGAATGCTCGAGATCCGGATCAGGGTTTCGCTTGACCTCGGCTATCAGAGCCGGGTTGCCGAGCTTCGTTTCCCTCTCAATCCAGGTCGCCAGACCTTTCATGGCCGGCGGCACGACAGCGCGGGCTTTGACTTCAGGACGATCTCCAATGAGTTGGAGGACTCGCATGACGGCGAGAAACCTGTTGCACCCTCGTGTCTTGGAGTACAGATTGACGAACTCCCAGACCTCACGGGCGTACTTCGACACGGCCTGCATGCCAAAATGCTCGATGAAATTCGGGCAGAAACACTCCTTGTGTTTGATCTCCATAGTGTCGAATGCACATCCGTCCGAATCAATGCCAATGAAGAACTCCTTCTCCGGTTTCATCTCCTTGAGTGGTTGTGCGATGTCGCTCATGCGCGTCTTTCCTTTTCTTTCGGTTTTCGATGTGATACGAAATAGATACCACGGCAGACGATGGCCGTCAAGGTACTGCCGCGGCCGCAGCAGCGTGGTTGACACGGTTCAGCTTACGCAGTAGGCTCGGATTCGAAAGAAAACGGAACCCAATGGCCCATATTCCCCGGCACGACGAAATACTGAAGATCATCTCTCGCCTGCGAAGCGTATCGGTGCAGGACCTGACGGAACGAACCGGAGTCTCCGAGGTGACAATCAGAAAGGACCTTACGATTCTCGAGGAAATGGGGTTTGTCGTTCGGACCCATGGCGGTGCTCAACTCGCCGAGGACATCACCGTGATGCGGGATCTCGAGTCACGGAGCGGTGATCATGTATCGGAGAAGAAGCAGATCGCTTCTCTCGCAGCCCAGCTGATTTCAGGTGGTGACACAATCTACCTGGACTCAGGGAGCACCTGCGCAATGCTCGCCGATCAGATTGTCGGAATGAACCTCCGGGTGGTGACGAACTCAATTGCGGTCATGAATGCCCTCGTTGGGGCCCATGGGATATCGCTGTTCAGCATTGGGGGGAGCTTCAGACGAGAGGCCGGGTCGTTCGTAGGGCCCCTCGCCCTGGAGAACGTCAAGGAGTTTCAGATTGAAACCTGTTTTGTCGGCGCCACCGGGGTTTCCGGGCGGGGAGTTTTCTCGTCCCAGAACATTTTGGAATCTCAGCTCAAGAGCGAGATTCTGAACATCTCTCGACGTCGGATTGTGCTGGCGGATACGAGCAAGTTCAACACCGCCGCCTTCTCCATCTTTGCACGAACCGGTGACGTTGACGTCATCATCGCGGAGCACGATTTCGAAGATGCGGCAAGTTTGAGGGAACTGGGCATCGAGGTGTTGTTGGCCGATCAACCGAGATCGGCGTAGATCCGGTACAGGAGATTTGTCACATGAAAGGTAACTGCATTGTAGCCCAGAGCGGCGGACCCACAGCAGTCATCAACGCGAGTGCGTGCGGAGTCATTCAAACGGCGCTGAGGAGCCCTGAGATTACCGGCGTGTACGGGGCCCACAACGGGATCCTGGGAGTTGTGAACGAGGAGATCCTTGACCTTGGCAAGGAAACAGACCAGACCATTCAGGGGCTGATGCACACCCCGGCGGCGGCGCTTGGCTCGTGCCGCTACAAGGTGAAAACGGAGGAAGATTTCGGGCGCATTCTGGATGTGTTCAAGAAGTACAACATTCGCTATTTCTTCTACATAGGCGGTAACGACTCCATGGATACCGCGG
>DAOWMR010000375.1 GCA_030642995.1 Spirochaetales bacterium | reverse complement strand
GGAAAGCGGCCCAAGGCGCTCCATGCCGCCCAGGAATGGACGCCCAAACATCCGTGAGATGTCGCCCCCGGTCAGATCCCCGCCGGCAAGCAAAAGTGGCGCGCTGACGATCTGGCCCGGGTAGTCCACATAGCGGTCGAGCGAGTCGTAGGGCAGCTCGTAATCGCACACGTGGAGGATGTTGAGTGCAGCCGTTGAATCGATTTCATCCCAGATCCGTATCTCATACGGCTGGACGAATTGATCAAACAGGTGCGGGTCGGTGAATCGATCTGCTTCGCCTCCCTGAGTGGACGCGTAAAATCCATCGGCTCCGCAGGCGATGCAGCCCCGGATGAAGGTCAGCATGCTTTCGGTGATGATCTCAAACCCCTTGCCGACCGCCTGTGGGTCTTCCTCGAGATGTCGCACCAAATGATCCTGCCCGGCCATCTGGAATGCGAACATGAACGCCGAGTAGAGAGTGACCACCACGACCGCTTCCGACTTAAGGGCATCAACGACACCGGCCACGACTTCCAGTTGATCGGCATAGAACTCCTCGCCATAGCACGGGATCCGCTTCCAGTCTGCGGGGCGAGTGAGCTCAGAACGCGGCGGATAGTTGTACTCGTATTGGATCTTCATGATGTCGTTTCCGGTTGCCCGGAAGTACTCGACATGTTTCTGCACGGCCGCCTGCCCGCTGTGAGAGTCCGGAGGGAAGTGAAGAAAGAACGCAGCCGGAGTGTAAGGTCCCGGTTTACCGGTCTCTGCAAGTTGCAGCACGAGATCGCGTTTGGTCATGGCTCATCGTAGCGTTGGCGGCGGTGTGGCGCAACGTCCCGTACGCGCAGCTCGGACCCAGGGAAGGTACTTCGCCGGGAGGGCCTCCGGCGAGTAGCTCTTCACTCGCCCAAGCAGGACCAGGGGAACTCCCAAGCCGGCTGAAAGGGCGATTGGGAGAGTTCCCCGCAACCCGAAGCCCCAGCGAAGCACGAATCCGGAGAGGCCGAGAACCACGAGCACCCAGCCCATAATGAAGATGGCCGAGGATCCCGCAGCGTAGACCGTGTTCCGACTCGCCTTGGCCAGCTTCTCGTGCAGCTCTTGCACGAATAGCTTGTACTCGGTGGGTTTGTCTTCGTAGCGTCCCGGCCCGCGTATGGAACGAGACAGTATCTTGATCTTCCCCTGTGGGGACCAGAGATAGGTGTAGTAGATCCCCTGCATGGACAGGAGCCTCGCTTTGCGCACTTCAGAGAGCGGGATGTCTGTTCGCTGGTCTCCCTTGAGCTTGTGAATGCTCAGCTGCGACTCAGTCACCGTATAGACGATTTCTCCTTTCCCGAGGGAACTGACCGAATACTCCATAACTCCTCCTCCAGGTCTCGCCGGATACTGAAATACTAAGCGATAGGCCGCGCCATTTCCAGGGACGGATCGAATAGAGTGGTTGACGGCTGTCACGGCGGCGGGGATGTCGTGGGGAACTGCAGGGCCTGGACCGATGGCGCGTGCAGTATCGATCCAGTAGAATGAGCAGCCGGAGGACGGATGAAATACCGAAGACTTGGGACGACTGACCTGTGCATATCCGTGGTTGGAATGGGCACATGGCAATTCGGCGGCGAATGGGGCAAGGATTTCGATCAGGCTGAAGTGAACGATATGTTCGTTGCGGCTCGGGAAACGGGAATCAACTTCATAGACACTGCCGAATGCTATGGAGACCACCTCTCCGAGCAATTCATCGGCCGTGCCCTGAAGAAGAAGTTCCCGGGCGAACGGGAGAGCTGGATCCTCGCTACCAAGTTCGGGCATAAGTTTCACGAAGCGTTTGAACGCGATGTGGTCTACGATCTCGACGGGGTCCGCAAACAGCTCGAGGATTCGCTCCGTGCACTCCAGACCGACTACGTGGATCTCTACCAGTTCCACTCGGGGCCCGACGAGAAGTTCGACACCGACGGACTCTGGGAGATGCTCGGCAGGTTCAAGGAAGAAGGAAAGGTCCGCCATCTCGGGATCTCCATCGGAAGCAATCGGAACACCTATCAGACCGGCAAGTCGGTCCAGGTGGATTCTGAATCGATTCAAGTCGTGTACAACTACTTTGAACGTGGGCCGGAAGAAGAGGTGTTCGGCATCTGCCAGGACCAGGATCTGGGCGTGCTCGCCCGTGTCCCACTGGCAAGCGGGCTCCTCAGCGGCAAGTACGCACCGGGGACTACGTTTGATTCAGACGAGGTTCGTGGGCGTTGGGGGAAAAAGGACCAGCAACAGGAGCGGCTCCGGGAAGTGGAACGGCTCGTCCGGGAAGAGCTTCCAGAAGGCATCTCCATGGCCCAGTGGGCGCTCTCGTGGTGCCTCAAGCATCCGGCAGTCACGGCGGTGATTCCGGGTTGCAAGACCGTCGAGCAGGTGAAGAGCAATGCCGCCGCGTCGGAGACTGGGCTGGTTCTGGACAATCATCCGCAGACGATCCAGTCATAGATTTGCTTTACACCTCAAAGGTCATCCCGGCTTTGACGATACCGGCAAATCCGTCGTTCTTGATTTCTTCCTCCCAATCCACCGTGCTCCGGCCCGCCTCCACGAGGTACTCATTGGGCAGCGCCGTCTCAAAGAATAGACCGGGGAGTTTGCGCCGCTTTCGGATGTAGTCCTTTGTCGTCGTTTCGCTCATAGATGTACTCCTTCTGGTGGGTGGACATTTTCACTCTATCTCATCGTCAGGAAAAAACAGTGAGGGAATTCCCTACTAGAAAGAGCATGCAAGCGTGACATATTCAAACGGAGGTCTACCCTGGAGGAGCGGCGGCGACCCCCTCGGAGGTCATCCCACAGCCGACACCCGGTTCACGACACAACTTCAAACATCCATCCAAACACCGCATTCACGATTGGTCCGACCGGGAGGATGCGTCGCGGAGTGAAGACTTCAATAGCCAGGATCCCAATGAAAAAGTACCCTCCATAGTGCGCAAACTTTGCAGCCGCGACCGGATTGGATTGCCGTATTCTCGCCGTAACCAGATGGGAACCATCCAGCGGAGGAATTGGAAAGAGATTGAAGATCCCCAAGCCAAGATTGACGTTGATGAAGATCAGCAAGCCCGGAGCCGCGCTTCGAGCCGCTACAGCCGTGAAACCATCGGCCACCGCCGCACCGATGATGGCCTTGAACATGATCACTCCCGCAAAGGCAAGGATCAAGTTTGACAGCGGCCCCGCGAGCGAAATGAGCACCTCATCGCGGTACGGTTGTTTGAGCTTGCTGATGTCCACTGCAACCGGCCGCGCCCAACCGAATCCGGCGACAAGCAACATGATCGCGCCCATTGGATCGATATGATTAAGGGGATTGAGGTTCACTCTCCCCTCCCGCTTCGCCGAGTCATCCCCAAGCCGAAGCGCGACCAGACCGTGCGAGGCCTCGTGTACGGTGAAT
>DAOWMR010000168.1 GCA_030642995.1 Spirochaetales bacterium | reverse complement strand
TCCTGGCGCGCTTGGAGCGGTCACCCGGAGACCCTGCGCTCCTGAACAGATTGGGTGTTCTCTACGCTCGGTTCGGTCTGGATGGGGATGCGGAAGAGCAGTTCAGGAAAGCGATCGATGTCAATCAGCATGCGCCTGCTACCATGAATCTGGCCACCATCTACCTCGCCCGTGGAGAGATAGAGACGGCGTTGGAGCTCTACAGAGACGTGAATCAGCAAGATCCGAACAATGCCATGGCAGTTCTCGGGATAACTCGCGCGTATCACTCCATGGCATTTTTCAGTAACGCCCGCGAGTGGCATGCGCGCCTGGTTCGCCTGGCACCCGAGCTGGCCCGGGATTTTGAGTTTCTATCCTCATCGTCCGGAACGGTGAGCAGGGCCGGGCAGAGCGCCACGGTAGAAGGGGAATTCGTATGGGCCGAGTGAGAATGAGCGCAGTTGTGCTGGCCATCGTCGTGATCGGGTCACTGATGAGCTGCTCCTTCGGAACCCATTTTCTCCCGGCGATCCGCGGCATGCAGCGGCTTGTTGGCATCAATGAAGACTTCGACTATGCAGTTGGTGCGGCCGCCGGCGGGTCCCACGCCTATGTGCTGGATCTTCGGCAAGACGGAATGCTTCCAGTCATCAAGGCTGTCGATCTGTCCGTTCCTGCTACTCCCACTGTTGTCGGAACCGTTGCGTTACCGTCGGCAGGGAGTGCATCCGCCAATTGCACTCTCGCCCTGGAGGGATCCCATCTCTACGTTGCCGCTGGGGACCTGTTTATTATTGACGTAACGAATCCTGCAGACCCGGTCATTCTCGGGAGCTACTCATCCATAGAGCCATGCAAGGAGATCGCGCTGGATGTTGATTCCGGCATCGCGGTACTTTCCCCGGGCTTCCAGCTTGTAGACGTAAGCAATCCGGGTTCAATTGTTGCGCTCGGATCACTCTCCGATCTCGGCGACGATGCCGGATGGGGGCTCGCTATCGACGGCGATATGGTGTTTGCCGTTGACGCTGGTAACATCTGCGTGGTGGACATCTCCGACCCGACCAATCCGACGAAAGTGAATGGTGAGGGATTCAGCGCTACCAATGCTTACGCGGATGTCAGCTTCCCAGAACCGAACACGCTCATTGCGGTTGGCCCGTTGCAGGGTCTGGATATTCTGGACACGACGAATCCGACCAGTCTTTCGGTGATTTCTCACCTTGACGGCGACTACTACTGGGTTGACGACTCACCGTGGGGGACGGTATTCAGGGGCATTCCCGTCGAAGTGAAACGCCTGTGCGTGGGGTTCGTCGATCTCTTTGATCTGGAACACCCACGGACCACCGGCAACTACAGCGTTCCGTCCGCACTCGGAGGTCTTGCGTGGGCGCTGGCCGTGGCGGGAGGCTACGTGGTGGTTCCCTACTTTGACCTCGGTATCGCGGTGTTCAGTCGGTAGGCGCCGCGCCGCCGGAAGTAATGCGGGGCGCGTCCGCTACTGCGCACCCGCCACCAAACCACGCTACCGGGTACCCCACCGCGCGTACAGCTCCTCAATCCGTGAGCGAACCTTCTCGAGATCCTTCGCGTGCTTCCTGCCGTCGCGCTGGGATCCGGTCGTGAGCGCCTCGGTCATGAGACGCTCCAACTCGCGCTGCCGCTCCTCCAGCTTGAGGATCTCCGATTCAATCCGTGACTCGTCGTGAGCCGCCGGATCGCGGGTGCCGCCGCGATTGGCGAAGCGGCCGCGGTTTCCGCCACCGCCGCGCTCGTCGTTCGCGCCACCTTTCGCCGCGTGCCGGCCGGTCTGTTTGCCCCTTCGTTCGAGCGAGGCATCCGTGATGCGAGTACCGGACGCACGTTCAAACCAGTACTCGGTGAAGGTGCCGTCGTACGACGCGAAACCGAGTTCCTTGATTTCCACAATCCGATTGACCGCCGCGTCCAGGAAGTACCGATCGTGCGAGACCGCAATGATGGTTCCGGCGAATTCCGCCAGCGCTTCCTCCACCGCCTCGCGAGACTGGATGTCCAGATGATTGGTCGGCTCATCGAGGATGAGCAGATTTGCTTTCGCGATGACTGCCATTCCCAGCTGCAATCGGTTCCACTCTCCTCCGGAGAGCGAGGAGACTGTCCGCTCGAGGTCCTCCCACTCAAAAAGCAGTCGCGAGACAACGCCGAAGACTTCGTTGCGGGTGAAGTTTCCTTCTGAGAGCATCGCGTCGAGCACGGTCGTCTGAGTATCGAAACGATTTCTCTGTTGGGCACAGTATCCGACGCGCATGCTTGGGCCGACGCGGAGGGTATGATCATCCCAGTTTCCTCGTTTGACGAGGTCGGTGAGGAAGGTTGTCTTGCCGCTCCCGTTTGGCCCGACGATACCGACCCGCTCTCCCACGTGTACGAGGAAGTCCGCCCCGTCGAAGAGGGCGTGTTCGCCAAAACCGCGGCTGTAATCCTGAACATGAATGGCGATGTCGGACTTGGCTGTGCCGTTGGTGAACCGGACCTGAATCGATTTCTCTGCGATCTCGGGTCGATCCAAGGCCAATTCCCGTGTCTTCGCAAGCTGGGTTCTGCGTGCTCGAAGCCGCTTTCCCCACTTCGGGTCGCCAGTGGTCCGCGCTCGTTGCTCAAAGGTTTTCACCAGCGCTTCAAGCCGGGCAATTGTCCGCTCCTGAACCGAATGGGTCGCCTGATCGCTCATAGCCTGTGTCAATCGACCAAAACGAAAATCCGAGTAGTTGCCGGTGTGCGCCGATACCCGGTGGCCAAAGATCTCCCAGATGCTCGTCGCTACCTTGTCCAGGAGATACCGATTGTGTGAGACCACGATCACTGCGCCGCTGAAGCCCGAGAGAAAGGACTCGAGCCATGCGAGACCTGCGAAGTCCAGGTGGTTGCCGGGTTCGTCCAGGACGAGGAGATTGGGTTGCTCCACGAGAGCGCGCGCAAGCGAGAGGACATTGCGTTCGCCGCCGGAGAGTGTTCGAATTTCCTGCGCCAGACCACCCGGGAGTCCGAGTTCATCGAGCAACCGGGATGCACGCCCCTCAGCCGAGTCTCCTTCCACGGCATCGTAGGGTTGCCGCGCAGCCTGATACCGTTTCAGGACAGATGCCAATCGATTCTCGTCCCCGGCCTCCACGGTACCCATAGCCAACTCGATCTCCCTCAACTGCTCCCGCATTTCGCGAACGTGGTGAAGCAACAGATCCCCGACCGTCGTTGCGTCATGCGTCTCCAGGTGCTGTGGAACGTATCCGATGCGGGTATCGCTCTGGCGAACGACGGCTCCGGATACCGGCTCAAGGTCACCGGTGATGATTCGAATCAAGGTGGTCTTCCCCGACCCGTTCGGGCCGACGATGCCGATCCGATCGCCCGGAATGATCGCCCCCGTTGCGTTGGTGAGGACGACGGTGCCGCCGAAGTCGTGGGGAAGGTTGTTCAGTGTGGTTCGCATGCTTCCCCCCTTCGGAATGTGATCCAATCCCGCCGCTGGGGTGGGCAGTGGACGGGGACGCGCACTGGTCGCCCACAAAAAAGCCGCAGGACCCGTTGCGCCTGCGGCTGTGATTGCTGGCTTTCTCGCTCAGTCACGACCTTTGGACACACCTCTCCCGTTAAACAGGGACCCTCCCACAGTTCGGACACTGCTCAGAGCGATGAGATGTGCACTGCTGATCGTGCCGATGTTCACGCCGTGATACCACCACAGGATGGGCGTTGCTGTCAACCGTGTCGTTGACACTCACCGCCCGAACTGGTAGACCCATTGATCAGTTCATGCGGTACCGCGTCAATGTAGGGGATGACCGTGGAGGACGGTGACCTACTTACCCAGATAGCCCTCCTGGCAGTTCTGCTGCTCCTCTCTGCGTTCTTCTCAGGTTCTGAGACCGCGTTCTTCTCGCTCAACAGCCTGGAGAAGGATTCGCTCAGACGCCGGAGTTCGGGCCGGAAGGGCCGGTTCGTACATCTGCTGTTCTCCCAGCCCGACGAGATACTGGTAACCGTCCTCACGGGCAATATGTTTGTGAACATCTTCGCCGCGTCAATTGTTGAAGCGCTGGGCGCACGATTCCTCAAAGAGGCAGCCGAGCTTGTCTCCATCGTGGCAATGACGCTCCTGCTGCTGATCATCGGCGAGATGACGCCCAAGAACCTCGCCATCAGGCATTCGCTCCGCTTCGCCAATATCTCCGCGACTTTTCTGCGAGTAGTCCACACTGGGTTGCGCCCGATTGCGTATCCGCTCGAACGTCTGCGACACGCCGTTTTGTCGGCGTTTCCCAAACGTGGCAACAACGCGGACGCCGATCAGGGGAGTGCTGTTCTCTCGGCCATTCGGATGGGATATCAGAGCAAGACAATTGAGGAATCCGAGCTTCGTCTCCTGGAACGGTTCTTTCGTTTCAGACAGAAGACAGCAGCTGACGTCATGGTCCCCCGCGTGGACCTCCATCAGGTGGACGCATCCACATCCGTCGGCGATCTGGTGGAGATGCTCGGATCCGGATCATTGGGAACGGATACCAGCCTCATCCCGGTATTCCGTCACGATGTAGACCACATCACCGGGTATGTGCGGCGAGTTGATCTCATTGAGCATCGATTGAATCCCGGATCGCGTCGTCTGTCCGATATCTCGATGCCGATCCACGCGGTCCCCGCATCAAAGCATCTCCGTGAGCTCATGGAGGAAATGAGTGAGCTTGGAACGGAGATGTCTATTGTGGTGGACGAATACGGCGGGGCCGAAGGCGTGGTGAGTTTTCCCGGGCTTGTTGCCTACCTCTTTGAGGATTTCCTTCCCCAGCACGAGCGCGCGATAGAACAGACCGGTGCCGGCAGCTACCGGATTGCCGGTCACGCCGATGTGGACGAAGTGGCCGCCGCTTTGAACGTTGAGCTGACGAGCTCGAGCAGAACTATCGCCGGGATGATTCTGGACCGGATCGGTGAGTTCCCGGAAGAAGGGGCGGGGGTCTCCATTGCCGGTTTCACCTTCCGTGTTTCCGGCGTGAGTGATCACCGCATCTCCTGGCTGGACGTTGAAAGGGAAGAATCATGACTTGGCTCGCCGTTGCCGTCTGCACCATTGCGTCAGCGTTCTTCTCAGGTCTCGAAACGGGGCTGATCTCCGCCAATCAGTTCTCGCTCTATGCTGCACGGGAGAAGCGGGTTCTCTACGCTCGAGCCGCGGATTTCCTCCTCCTGAAGCCGGAGCGGCTGTTGTCTACGACGCTCATCGGGACAAACATCGCAATTGTCACGGCAACCGTCCTCCTGAGTCGGTATCTCCGCGATACCGGGCTGGGCTGGGCTGCGTGGGTGGGGAGTGCCGCCCTTGCGGTCATGATGCTCATCGTGGCGGAGATCATCCCGAAGTCGTTCTTCCGCCAGAATGCCGACACTGTTGCAGTCCGCCTGGCACCGGTGCTCGTGTTCTTCTACTACCTGTTTTTCCCCCTGGCGATTGTCCTGAACGTGATCGTGAAGGTTCTTCTCTTCATCACCGGCCAGCTGCGATCCACCAAGGCGGGGCTTGACTCCAAGCACTCGCTCCGGACGCTCGTCCGTCTCGGAAGCCGAGAGGCCGGTATCCCCCTGGAGGATCAACGAATCGTCGAGGATATCTTTGACTTCCAGGACACCATGGCACGGGAGGTGATGATCCACATCCACCGAACGGTTGCCTGTCCGGTGTCCATGTCGACCGAAGAGATCGTGCGCCAGGCGCTCTCCGTGGAGGCGCGCTTTGTCCCGATCTATCGACATCGGTTGGACAATCTGATTGGATATATCGATCTGGAAGAGCTGGTCACTGCGCCCTCTCTGGCTGTGGACGATCTCATGCACGTGCCGGTCTTCTATCCTGATACCAAGAGGATCCCCGATCTCTACGTGGAGATGACAGCCCGGAACCTCAGCGTCGTCTTCCTCTCCAACGAGTACGGGCGCGTCTCCGGAATCATCACTCCGACGGAGATCGTCGCCGAGATAGTGGGGAGTCGGCCCGGCTCCAGGGAAGCCCTGCACCGCGAGATTGAGCGTCGCGAGGACGGATCGTACACCGTTGTCGGAGTTACGGATGTTGAAGACTTCAGGAATGAGACCGGCATTGCGCTCCCTTCCGGACCATATGACACCGTTGGGGGTTTTCTGCTTACCCGGCTTGGACGGATTCCGGAGGCCGGAGAGCTACTCGAGGCATGTGGCGCCACTTTCACAGTCATGGACCGGGATGATGTTCACGTCAAACGGATCAATGTACGGCCGGCAACCGCTCCACGCGGGGCCTGATAGTCGGTG
>DAOWMR010000330.1 GCA_030642995.1 Spirochaetales bacterium | reverse complement strand
CATCACTACCGGGGGTCGACCGCCTGGATTCTCTCGGCGAATCGCGCCGCGATGAAACACATTGGACTGCGAACAAGCGCCAAACTCCCGCTCTTCAACGGAGGATTGGAGTCTCGTCTCTACAGGATCGCGCTCTTCTAGTCAGATCGATTGGTACCCATCCCAACACACGACCGCCTCGGACGTGGTATAACGCTCGAACATGAATCGAATCATCTGCCGGGCGCTCACCGTCGGCATCCTCGCCCTGCCGGCTGCCGACACCGCAACGGCACAAACGACGTCGCGCACGGACGAATTCTCCGGGTACACGTGGGAATTGAGGCGAAGCAATGGACTGGAGGGTCCGGGTCCAAATCGATTTCTCGACAATCGACGCACGATCTGGCTGGATGATGACGGCAACCTCCATCTGAAGGTGTGGGAGCGTCTGGGCGCCTGGTTCTCGGCAGAGGTCGTTCTCACTGAATCACTCGGATACGGCACCTACATATTCGAAACGATCGGCGAACTCGATGAGATGGACCCGCCGGTGATTTTCGGGCTGTTCACCTACGATCATGACCCGGAGTACGATCATCGTGAGATTGACATTGAGTATGGTCTCTTTGGGGCAGCCCGAGGCCCAAATGCACAGTTCGTGCTTCAGCCGTTCGACGAGCGGGGGAATAGGCTGCAATTCACCGCGGACCTCGACGGGCCCTATCTCACCCACGCGTTTCAATGGACCCCCGATGCCATCGTCTTCGCAAGCTACCACGGACACCGCGCGGATGAGATTTCAGACGGTGATCTTTTCGCCATCGACGATGACTTCGTTCTTGCGAGGTGGACCTTTGACGGCGACGTCCCGCCCCCGGGAGAAGAAAAGGTGCATATGAATCTCTGGCTCTACCAGAACGCCCACCCATCTCGGGATCACGAGGTGGTCATTCGTTCATTCGCTTTCACCCCGTTGCCGACGGACTGATTTCCAGTTCAATCCTCGAATCACGCAATCTCACGATCGGGCGGATTGGCCGCGCACGTGATATACTAGAAGCAAATTCTCTGTTGAGGAGGAGCATATGGCCCGATTCATACGAACAATCAGCTTACTACTGTGCCTTGTTCTGCTCGCCGGCGTGGTCGCCGCCGAGGAGGTCGCTGCCGAAGAGAACGAGAAACACTTGGTCTCTGTCGGGATAAACCCGTTTGGAGTAATTTGGGGATCCTACAAGCTCGATTTCGGAGTACCCATCATGGGGTTTCTGGAAGTTGGGGGGCAGGCAAATCACTTTCGAGGGGACCAGTTCGCAAACCTTTTCGGTATCGAGACGGCGAGCGACTGGCCCACCAAGACAACCCTCGGGGCAGTCGTGAGACTCTTCCCCGCCAAGACGGCTTCGGGATTCTTCATCGGCGGCCGGCTGATGTATCTCAATGTGAATACACGAGACCCGGCGGTTGATCCAATCAATGATATGACTGCCGGCATTGACATTGGATGGCGGTGGAAGTGGGAATTGACCAAGGCGTTTGGAATGTTCTTCCAGACCCACTTCGGCATTCAGCGGTGGATCTTCAGTGGTGATATCCAGGACACCCTCGGTTTTCTCGCTCTGCCAATCATGCCGTCGGCCGGACTCCACTTCGGGATCTACCTCTAGGAGACACCATGACGACGATGTCCTTGAAGGAACTTCGGCGATTCGACGGCCAGGCATATTGGTTCCTGGTGCATGGGATCGTTGATCTCATCATCGCAATTCCGCTTCTGGTCGCACCGGAGGCGTTCCTGGAATGGCTTGGTTGGATTGACACCGATGTTTTCACGACAAGGATTGTTGCCGCTGCACTCATCGGTATTGGCCTTGAGTCGCTCCTCGGATATCGAACCGAGTTCTACGCAGTCAAGGCCATGCTCAACCTGAAAATCCTATGGGCAATTGCGGTAATCGTCGGTCTTCTGTGGAGCGCGATTGTCGCGCCTGCAGTTCCATGGGGAATGTGGCCGATTCTCGGACTCTTCGTGGTGTTTTTGGCTTCGTGGATCGTGTGGCGATTCCGTGTTTCCGGATTTGCCGGGAAGTAGAGCTATCGGAAGGTAATGCTACCGGAAGATACCGGTTATCGAAACCCGAGCAGCCGCCACGTTGCGTCGTCCACGACGCCCGACACAAGGAGATCGGCACTCCGCTGAAACGCCACGACGGCTGCCCTGGTATCCGGCCCGTACCAGCCGTCAACTCCGAACGGACCGACACTGTAACCTCGGCGCTCCAGTTCCCGCTGGAGCGTTGCTATGTCATCCCCGTTCATGCGGGTGTGGCAATCGTTCAACGCCAACATCCGGTGGCCGGTCGGATTGCCCGGGCGAGGCTGCAGAACGACCAGCGCCGCTCCCTCGGCTGTATTGGAAAACGTTACAATCTCAGCCTCGCCGTCTCCGGTAAGATCCACACCGACCGGCTGGGGATAGCGGTTGGGATCGATGCAGAGTACCGGGTTCGATTGGAACACCAGCTCCATGGACTGTGAGTAGAGCCGATAGAAGAGTGGCCACGGCTCAGCGCCGGCGTCGGTTGCAAGGCCCACGAGTAGATACTGTCTCCCCTGTGCAAGTATCCATTCTGCCGACACGGCCGTCATCCGCTCGGATGTACGGATGAGATTGGGCTCCAGTACGCATCGGGAGATTGCAGCGTTGTTCACATCCGTTACCACGTATTCTATTGAGAGACCGGATCGAACCGGGGGCAAGCCCGCGTGTTCCAGCGTACTCACATCCACAAATCGGCGCTCCGCAAGTGGAACGGCTGTCAGGAACTGATCGTGTGCTACGGGAGAGTTCATTCCGCCGATTACCCAGTACCGACTCGCTTCGGGTATGCCGATTATCGTCCGATTGGACGGTACCGCTCTGCTCGGGTCCCGGAAGCGCATCGGCAAGGCCGTCACACCACCCATTCGACCGTGGAGTGTACCGTCAACGTAGTCGAATGTGTAGAAACTCACGATTCCGTCCCGGTCTCGAGTCTCAACTACCAGTCTGTTGAGTGCCTCTGTCTCAAGAACATCGAAACTTGAAATGACGCTTCCCTCGGGAAGACCGCTGATGGGCACCAGCTTGAGAGTTGCCCCGTCTTGCGCCAGCGCCAGGGTTGAGACAAACGCCAACAAAATCCCTATCCTGAGCTTCACGACGCACTCCTTCGATATTGAGGAATGGTAGGTCAAGATGGGAAAAACCGCAACCGACGGAACGGGCATTTTGATACGCGCCGCGACGGCAGCCGACTTGCCTGCAGTGATCTCGTTGGCCGCACTCTACGACACCGCCATCATCGGCGAACCTGACACTGATGAGAGTGACTTCGCAGATGCCTGGAACAATCCGAGAACTCGGATCTCCGACGACGTGTGGGTTGCAGTCAATCCCGACGAAGATCTGGTTGCCTACGAACACTCCGTGGATCCGGCGGGCAACGGGCGCCTGGAAATTGAGGGATTCGTGCACCCCGATTGGCAGGGCCGAGGCATCAGTACGGTTCTCCTGGCAAGAGCCATACGGCGTGCGCGCGAACTGGCTGACGGCCTGCCTGCCGTTACTCGCCGGTTCGTCCGGGTGGGAACATTCACGAAGGATCTGTCGGCCTGTGGAGTGATGGAATCCGCCGGCCTCACCCGGGTACGGTACTTCCTGCGGATGACGATTGAACTCGAGGAGGAACCGCCCGGCCTTGCCCTGCCTGACCAGATACGAATTGTTCCGTTGGCGCCGAACGATTCATTAGAACAGGTCCATGCGGCATGTGACGAGATATTCCGAGACCACTGGGGAAACACTCCGATTGGTTACGATGCGTGGGTCAGCTTGCGCACCGAAGGAGAGCGATTT
>DAOWMR010000218.1 GCA_030642995.1 Spirochaetales bacterium | reverse complement strand
GCGGTGCCGTGCGTTGCCTCGAAGACGGCGTGGCCGGTGTCGTAGTTGATGTTCGCTCCCGGAGCGATACCGATCCCGCCAACCTGCGCGGCGAGTGCATCGGAGATGTAGTCGCCGTTGAGATTGAGCGTGGCCACCACTTCGTACTCGGTTGGGCGGGTCAGGATCTGCTGCAGCATGGCGTCGGCAATGACGTCTTTCACGACGACAGCCTTTCCGGTGTTCGGGTTCCTGAAGGTCAACCAGGGTCCGCCATCCAACAGAACTGCGCCAAACTCGCGCCTGGCCAGTTCGTATCCCCATTCTCGGAAGGCGCCTTCGGTGAACTTCATGATATTGCCCTTGTGCACAAGGGTAACGGTGGACAGGTCCTGTTCAATCGCGTGGTTGATCGCCGCGCGTACAAGTCGATCTGTCCCTTCCCGTGAAACCGGCTTGATGCCGATCCCTGTGGTGTCGGGGAACCGGATCTTACCGTACGCTTCTGGGAACTGGTTCTTGAGGATCTCCATCAGGCGCCTGACCTCGTCGGTGCCCTCCTGGTACTCGATGCCGGCGTAGATGTCCTCGGTATTCTCCCTGAAGATGATCATGTCCACCAACTCAGGCTTGCGTACTGGTGACGGCACGCCTTTGAAGTAACGAACCGGACGGACGCAAGCATAGAGATCGAGCTGTTGACGGATAGCCACGTTGATTGATCGGATGCCGCCGCCGACCGGCGTGGTAAGCGGGCCCTTGATGCCGATCAGGTACTCTCGGAGCGCTTCCTTTGTTTCTTCGGGGAGCCAGACTTCTTCGCCATAGATCTGGTTTGCCTTGTCGCCGGCATACACCTCCATCCACGCGATCTGCTTCTTTCCGCCGAACGCTTTTTCAACGGCGGCCTCAAATACGCGGCGGGAGGCCGCCCAGATGTCGGGACCCGTGCCGTCGCCCTCTATGAATGCGATGATTGGTCGATCGGACACCTGGAGGCGCCCGTTCTTCAATACAATCCTGTCGCCGTCGGGAACGGTAATCATTGTGAATGCCATGTGTCTACCAAGATACTGAGGCAGAGAGCGAACGGTGCGCGGTCTTTGTACACGTCACCGATCTACGACGACGCCGGCGGCAATCAGGCACGGGTATGAGCTTGATCCTCCTGCATCATCACTGACTTCGCACCACCCGTCATACCACCCGATGGTGGTGATCGTCTCACCGGACTGATAGTTCAGATTCTTGGGAGCCACGATGTGGATGGGCTCGCCCATATATCCGAACCATGTATCCGGCTGGGTGTGCACAATGAGTATATCCGTGCCACTCTCAATCCTGCCTCTGCTCACGCGAGAGATCGCGCCGGTCACGACCATGAGCGATCCTTCCACATGGGTCCCATCCTGAGCGTGCACGTAACTGAACGGGACCGCGTGTGCGCTGAGCACCGTCTCAGCTTCGGCGAGGTAATCGTGACTTGGAGTTTGTTGCAGGAGCAGGCGATAGGCTGTGACGTATTTCTCGAGATCCAGTTCAGAGCTCAACTCAACCGATCGTGCATAGCGAAACCACTCGATCCCGATCTCCATGCCCCGTTCAGCGGCGAGCGCGTAGGTCTCTGCGGCGCGATCGTAGTGCTCAAACTCGTAGTAGGTAGCGGCTTTCTCGATTGTTGAGAGGAGTTCATCCGGCTCCTGGGGCTTCCCGAATTCCGTGGGATCCACCAATATCGCGGCGACCGTCAGTGCCGTGCATACGGCGGCCACTATCCACAATGCTCGAGATCTATGTCCCCTCATGCCGTTGACTTGATTGTATCCACCAATCGGTCGGATTGTCACCCCTCGGTCCGATCGATACACTGTAGCCGTGGGAACCGAAATAATACCGATTGAACGCCAACAGCGAATTCTGGACATTGCCGATGAGCACGGCGTTGTCCGAGTGAACGAGCTGAGTAAACTGTTCGACGTTTCGGTCATGACAATCCGCCGTGACCTGGTGACTCTCGAGGAACAGGGGCTCCTCCGGCGATCGCACGGAGGGGCAATTTCTCGGAGAAGGTTCCAGCGTGAACCGAACTACGACCAGAAAGGGAAACGAAATCGAGCTGAAAAGGAGACAATCGGTCGGCTTGCGGCGACCCTGGTGGAGCCCGGTGAGACGATCCTCGTGAACAGCGGCAGCACAACCCTTGAACTGCTTCGTCACCTTCCCGATATCGAGCTGCGGGTGCTCACGAGCAACGCGGGTGCCATATCCGCCCTGATGGCGTCACGAATTGAATGCATTATTCTTGGTGGAGTGTACCGGCAACGATCCAACTCATTCGTGGGAGGGTTTGCCGTCCAGACGCTCGACAATGTATACGGAAGCAAAGCCTTCATCGGTGTGGATGGACTCGATCTGGAGGCAGGATTGACAACCCCGCACCATCAGGAGGCGGAGATTGCGCGTCAGATGATCCGGCGCACGCGTGGAGAGACAATCGTCCTCGCAGATTCCTCAAAAATCGGTGGCGTTTCTCCCTTCGTGACAACCTCTCTTGATCCAATTGATATCATCGTTACGGACACCGGGATCGCAGATGAATACCGTTCCGCGCTCGAGGAACGCGGTATAACGGTTCTTCTGGCTGATGTGGAAGAGTCGGCCGATCACCGTACTGCCGAACCCCCGGCCGAAATCATCGATGGTGCGAACACAATTTGACTTTGATCGACATAGAACGAACATAAAAGCCCATTGACAATCAGAAACCAACAGATCATATTCTGGGCGTACGTATGGAACACTATGATGTAGCGATCATCGGTGCCGGTATATCCGGCGCGGCTATCGCTCGGCGGCTCTCGGTATACAATCTCTCGGTCGTCCTTCTCGAAAAGGAGGTTGACCTCTCATTTGGCGTTTCCAAAGCCAATTCCGGCATTATTCACGGTGGCTTTCATCACAACAGGCGTTACCTGAAGACCAGACTCGAGATCCAGGGAGCCGGGATGTACCCGCAGCTTCACCGTGAACTCGGCTTCCCGTACAAGCAGTCCGGTATCGTCGTTGTGGCCTTTACCCCGGAAGATCTCGTCACGGTGGAGCACCTCTACCGTCAGGGTGTTGAGAACGGATCGGCCGGGATTGAGCTGTGCGGCGGAGACCGGATTCGCGGCCTGGAACCAAAGATCCACAGGGATGCCATTGGAGGCCTGTATGCGCCGGCCGGCGGTATCATCGAGCCGTATGGATTTGTCTTCTCACTCGTAGAGAATGCCGTGGCCAACGGATTGCAGGTCCTCCGTGAGTTTGAAGTGGTCTCCGGCACGTCCTCCAAGCATGGCTATACAATCAAGAGCCGCGACGGAACCGGGATCTGGGCCCGCTATGTGGTGAATGCCGCGGGTCTCTACGCCGACCAGGTGTCTCAGGATTTCGGCGCCGAGGAGTATGCCATCCATCCTCGCCGCGGTGAGTACCACTTGCTTGACCGAACCACGGCGGCCTGTCCCGAACGGGTAGTGTTTCCGTGTCCGACATCGGTATCCAAAGGCATGCTGGTGATTCCGACGGTTGAGGGTACGGTGCTTCTCGGGCCTACTGCCGATGCGATTGAAGACAAGACCGATGTTCGCACGACCGCCGATCGGTTGAAGGAGATCATCGTTTCTGCGCAGCGACTGATTCCGTCCGTATCCGGCGCAGACGTGATTACTTCATTCAGCGGATTGCGGCCCGCACTTGAATCCGGCGACTTCTTCATTGCGGAGTCCGAACTCCGACCGGGTTTCATTCACGTTGCCGGTATCCAGAGCCCTGGTCTGACAGCCGCTCCAGCAGTGGCTGAGCTTGTCAAAGATCTCCTGAAGCAGTCTGGTTGCAAACTGACCGAAAAACCGCGGTTCATCTCGAGCGCTCCGATGGTCCTTCGGACCCGGCTCATGGATGACGAAGAAGTCCAGAACCGGTGGACGGAGGATACCGACGCCGGAGAGATCGTATGCCGGTGCGAGACTGTGACACGAGAGGAAGTGGTTCGGGCGATACATGCCGGGCACACAACGGTGGACGGGATAAAGTTTTTTTGCCGAGCATCTGCGGGACGGTGTCAGGGCGCATTCTGCATTCCTCGGATCCTCGAGATAATCGCCGAGGAGACCGGCGCGGCCGTGACCGATATCTCAAAACGCGGGCCGGGCAGCGAACTCGTCCTGGAAACTCTCCCCGGCACTCCGGAGAAGAAGGGCGATCGGTCCGGATCTGCGCGGGCCCGGGTTGGGAGTGATCGAGGGTCGATCTATCGAGAAACCATGGACGCCGTTGTGCTCGGAGGCGGTGCAGCCGGAATGGCGGCGGCGAGTGAGCTCTCCCGACGAGGATACAAACCCCTGGTCATTGATCGCGAACAATGGCTCGGAGGCATCCTGCGGCAGTGCGTACACAACGGCTTCGGGATTCATGAATTCGGCGAGGAACTGACCGGTCCGGAGTATGCCGAGCGTTACGTGGAGGAGGTCCGCTCCGCGGGAATCGATGTGCTCACCGATACGACCGTCCTTGGCATCACGAGTGAAGAGTCCGGATTGAGGATTCGAACTCTCTCTCCATCCGACGGCCTTGGCCGAATTCAGGCGCGGACCGTCGTGCTGGCAATGGGCAGCCGCGAGCGAAACCGCGGCGGCATCCAGATCCCGGGCACGCGACCCGCCGGGGTCATGACGGCCGGCGCCGCGCAGCGGATGATCAACATTGACGGGTATGTCCCCGGACACCGCGCCGTGGTCATCGGAAGCGGCGACATCGGTTTAATTATGGCCCGTCGTCTGAAACTCATTGGTGCGGACGTGGAGGGCGTGGTTGAGATCCAGCCCGTTCCTTCGGGGATAAATCGAAACATTGTCCAGTGCCTGAACGATTTCGGGATCCCCCTCTATCTCGGCCACGTGGTGACGCAGATTCACGGAATCCGGCGGGTCACGGGTGTGGACATCGCACCGCTGGAGGGTGGTGTTCCTCGAATGGATCGTGCATTCCACGTGGCGTGTGACACCGTGTTGCTGTCCGTCGGGTTGATCCCTGAGAATGAGCTCTCACGAGGCCTCGGCGTGCGCCTTCACAGCCAGACGGGAGGACCGGTGGTTGACTCGAGACTCATGACTTCAGTTCCCGGCGTGTTTGCCGCCGGCAACGTGCTCCACATTCACGATCTCGTGGATTTCGTTGCCGAAGAGTCACGACGGGCGGGACAGGCCGCAGCCGACTACCTTGACGGCGCCGTAGCGCCTCCGGAGGTGGAGCTTGTGGCCGGCAGCAACGTACGGTACGTGATGCCCGGGCGCGTGCGGATTGGTGCGGCAAATCGGCTCTATCTCCGCAGCCTGATCTCCAAGAACAACGCAGTGGTGGAGCTTCGGGTGAACGGAGAAGTCGTTAAGAAACAGAAAGAGCGACACGTACAACCATCGGAGATGGTCAGCATTGATCTGGCGGAGCGGGTCCTGTCGGGCATCGATCCGGAGAAACCGGAAACCCGGGTAGAGGTTGCG
>DAOWMR010000012.1 GCA_030642995.1 Spirochaetales bacterium | reverse complement strand
GAAGAGCTGTGTGCAGATATAGTCGGCCCCGGCATCCACTTTGGCCTTGAGATGGTCCATCTCCAGCGTGCGGTTTGGAGTTGCAGGGTGCCCCTCGGGAAAGCCCGCGACCCCTATGCCGAACCTATGTGCCGGAGGATGCCCGTCGGAACTGCTGAACTCACGAATACGCCGCACAAGATCGGCCGCGTGCCCAAACTCGCGTTGACACTCTTCACTGTCGTCACTCGGCGCGTCACCACCAAGAGCCATGATCCCGCCGATATCCAACGCGGCGTACTCGCTCAGGATCTCATTAATGTCCCGCGAGGTATGGCATACGCAAGTGAGGTGGGGCACCGGCTCCACGCTCGTTTCCGTCTTGATGCGCCGAACAAGTTCATGAGTCTGAGCCCGGGTGCTCCCGCCGGCGCCGTAGGTAACGGACACAAAATCCGGACGCAACTCCTCAAACTTCGTAATGATTCTGAACAGTCTATCCCACCCCGGTGGTGTCTTCGGAGGAAAGAACTCAAGACTGAGAGTCGGCCTGTGGCCGGCCAGAATATCGGCAATGTGCACGGCCACGTTATACCGCGTTCGCAGGGATTCACTCAAGACGGCCTACCGGCCGGACCATAATAAGAAAAGGCCGCACTGACGTGCGGCCCTGAAAGTTACCTGACTATAGTCTACCTGGAGTAGAACTCGACGATGAGTTGCTCTTCAGCGATCGTCGGGATAACGTCCCGAGTCGGATTCACTTCCACCTTGCCGACCATCTCGTCGCGGGAGATTACCAGCCACGGTGGCACCGGGCGGGATGAGTTATCCGCAAGCAGCTTGCGAATGAGATCCTTGGTAGGCTTCCGATCCCTGACACCAATTGCATCCCGCGGACGTACAACTGCGGAGGGGATGGTGACCTTGCGACCGTTGAGCAGGATGTGCCCGTGGCTCACCAGCTGACGTGCCTGACTTCGGCTCGTTGCCATGCCGAGTCGGTACACGACATTGTCGAGCCGCCGCTCGAGGAGTGCAAGCATGTTGTTGCCCGTGACACCCTTCATGGCCTTGGCTTTGTAGAAGAGGTTGCTGAACTGACGCTCCGAGAGGCCGTAGGCCCATTTCAGCTTCTGTTTCTCAACCAGCTGCCGACCGTACTCGGTCTGGCGCATACGTCGGCGCTTGGGGTTCCCCGGCGGATTCGGCTTCCTCTTGAGAAGCCTGTCGTACTTCTGGTTTCCGTAGATGTTCAGCCCAAATCGGCGAACAATCTTGCCCCTCGCTGTGGAATTCCGGGCCATTCACCTAACTCCTTACATCTCAAGGACACACAACACCCCTTTGCGCACCGTGTGTCCGGCTCATTACAGGCGGTATAAACTATTCCAGCGCCTTGCGATTGTCAAGCTCACACGAAGAATCTCACCAGGCGATCTCACGCTTTGCACAACTCTGTTCCGAGTTCACTCGCCCCGAGCAAACAGCCGCCCAAGCACTCCGGAACGCTTCTTCTTCTTGGCAACGTTCCCGTCTTTGGACCGCTCGTCGGCCTTGGCGCCGCTCGAGCCTCCGCCAGTCGCATCGGACCCGGCCGGCACGAAATCCTCGCCGTACTTGGCCTTGTAATACGCAAGCCTATCGTCAACCGATGCGTTCCGGGACGGTCCCCGCTCGACAACCTGCCCCTCACGGCGGGATCGGCCACCTGGTTCTGCAGCGCGCGGAGAGCCCTCCCTCGTGGGAGCCGACCGCCGGCGAGCAGCAGGCTCATGCACGCGAGCGTCGGCCGCTGCGTGCTTGGGCCCGGTTGGGTGCTTGGGACCGTCGGTGCGCGATTCGCCTGACCGGCTTCGCGAGACCGGACGCTCGTCCCGACTGTGGGTGGACCCGGTGCGCCCCGCGGACCGGCCGGAGGAATACCTTCGGTCGCCTCCGCGACGCGGTTGAGGATGCTCCCGATATTGCGAAGGAGGAAGACGCTTTCCGATGCTCTGATCGTCGGCAATCAGATCGGCGGAGACCTGCCGGACCGGGATCTTCCGACCGATGAGCTCCTGTATCGGCTCAAGACCGTACACAAATCGCTCGCACGCGAGTGAAACCGCCCGACCGGTCTTGCCCGCCCGTGCGGTTCTGCCTATACGGTGAACGTACGCTTCCGGGTCCTCGGGAATATCGTAGTTAATGACCATGTCCAAATCATCCACATGCAACCCTCGTGCAGCTACATCGGTGGCGCAGAGCATTCGCAGCTCTCCGGCCTTCAGGCTATCAATGATCTTGATTCGCTTCTTCTGCGGAAGATCTCCCATGATGAACTCACAGGCGTAACCGTTGAGCTGGAGTTTCCGGGCAACAATCTCGGTGGCTCGCTTTGTGTTGCAGAAGATAAGCGCGTTGCTGGGATCACTACTCTTGAGAATGCCGAGCAGCAGCCTGAACTTCTCTTCCTTGCTGACGTGGTAGAGCGCCTGATCAACCGTCTCAACAGTCATCTGCTCGGGAGCAATTTCAACCTCGGCAGGATCATTCATGAACTGCCATGCGAGGTTCCGCACGCGCGAACTCAGTGTGGCACTGTAGAGCATGGTCACCCGCTCTTCGCGAGGCCGGGCACGTCGCATGATCTTGCGGATATCGGGGTAGAACCCCATGTCAAACAGGCGATCCGCCTCATCAATGACCAGAATGCCCAGCTCTCCGAAATTGAGCTTTCCCTTCTGGTTGAAATCCAGCAGCCGGCCCGGCGTACCGATGATGAGATCCACGCCGTCCGCAATTGCCTTCTCCTGGGCGACGTAACCCACCCCGCCGTAGAAACATGCGGACCTGAACGGTACATACTTGCCGAGGGCCCTCGCGTCGCGCTCAATTTGAACGGCCAGTTCCCTGGTAGGGGCGACGACGAGCGCCTTGGTACCCCTGAATCGTTCTTCGGTGATCCAGAGTTGGAATATCGATATCAGGAAGGCTGCGGTCTTTCCGGTGCCGGTCTGACTTTGCACGGCGACGTCCCGGCATTTCAGTGTGTGGGCGAACGTTTCTGCCTGCACGTCGGTGCAGTCCGTGAAGTTAAGGTCACGAATTGCGCGCATCAGACGCTCGTCGAGATTGAGCTCGGTAAACTTCATTGTCCCAACAACATAGTGAAAACTCGCGTGACTCGTCGACCATGGGTCGTCGATCGTGGATCGACGATTCGAGCCCTCCGTCGGTGGCCGAAGATCCGCAGGAGCAGCAGGAATAGATTCACGAAGTCAAGATGGACGCGTTTGCCGCATCCGTCACTCCTGCTCCTCCGATCTCAGTTCGAGAGAAACTGAATTGATACAGTACCGCACGCCCGTCGGCTCCGGCCCGTCAGGAAACACATGACCGAGATGCCCTCCACAGTTGGCGCAGTGTGCCTCGATGCGGGCCATGCCCAGGCTGCGGTCACTGTCCGTTTCCACCGCCTGGTCGGAAATTGGCTGGGAGAAACTCGGCCAGCCGGTTCCCGAATCGTACTTGACCACCGATTCAAAGAGCGGCGCACCGCAGCCCGCACACACGTACGTGCCCGGTGTCTTCGTATTCCAGTACTTCCCGGTGAAAGCTCGTTCGGTTCCGTGCTTGCGCAAAGCACGGTATTGCTCCCGCGTCAGTACTTCCTTCCACTCTTTGTCGGACCTGACGTCTTTGCCTTCCATAGTGAAACTAAGATACAAACAAGCGACCCCTCCGACACCCTGCCTCGCACCAACGATTGACAGATCCGGTGGACGAGAATACCGTACCTGTATGAGCCAATTCGGAGAACGAGCGCAAGCCCTTCACGAACGACAGGATTCATTGCGAGCTGAGCTGCATGCAGTACTGGCGGATGCCGGTTCTCATCTCCTGGAAAAACCTGCTCAAAGCCCCGGCGCCGACCTTGCGCAAATCCGGGAGAGAGAGCGGGAAGTGACCGAACAGATCCGAGCGGTGGAAGTTGCGCGGGATCGGATCGGAGTGATCCAGGATCGATTGCTGGCGGTGAAGGAACAGACATCGGAAATCCAGTCCGAGATCCGCCGATTGTCGGAGAACATGGATCCAATCTATGAAGAGATCGGGCGCCTCGCTTTCGAGGTCTACCGTGGAAACCCGCTGGTGGATCAGGAGTACGCGGATATCTTCTCGGCCTTGGTCGAGGTCAACAGTGAGCTATCCGGAATTGAGACCTCCATCGCGGATCAAGAGGCTCTGCTGGGAGCGAAGCCCTTTCTGGAAAAGATGGTGATCCGCGGCCGGATCGCCTTGCTCAAGAATCGACGTGTCACTCGCGACGGTTCCTTTCGCCGTCTCGTTCGCAGTGCGGGCCGCGACATCATGGGAACAGCGTTCGTGGACGAGATTGGCGACCCGAAGCTCACCGCAGCCGCCGAACCGTACAGGGACCGCCTGAAGACGGCTCGCCAACGGGAGAGTGATTTTGAGACGGTCAATGAAGAACGACACACCCTCAACGAGGAGCTTGAGAAGCTCGGGGCCACGAAGCGCCCGCACAAGAAGCGGGAAGAGCTTGAGGAAGACCTCCTTACCCTTACGCAGACACGGAACGCAATCCGTGTGGAACTGGCCCGGGCAGTCCGCCAGGTCCCCAAAGACGAACTCCCGACCAAGTGCCGGTCACTGTTTGCCGGAGCCGGAAAGATCGAGAAGAAAATCGAGGAGCTTACGGTTATTTCTGATCGGGTGCAGGCGGCACTGGAAGTTGAGCAACTCGAGCATGATACCGAACGGCTTGCCGGCGAGATCAAGCGCAAGGAAGCCCGTCAGATAGAATTGAAGAAGGAAATCGCCGCACTCAAGCGGGAGAAGAAAGAAACGGACCTCCGCCTCGAGGAGCAGCAACAGGCTCGGGGACCGGCCGAAGAGATTCTCTCGCCGGATCTACTGAAGGACCTCTGACACGAGAGTCACAATGGCCTGCCGGTCCGGATAGGGCCGTTCCACACTCACCCGAACCTCCGCTGCCGCTTCCACAGCCGTCCGAGTTGATCGGTCAAGGACTACCTTCCCCATGTTGGTGGCGAGAACATCTCCGCCTGCATTAGAGATCGTCACGACGAGCGGGTCATCCGGCACCGACGAGTAGACGCTCCACTCGACGACGCCGCCGGCTTCGGGCACATAGCGAAACTCCACCAATCGCGATTCCATCCGAAATCGACCATCCGACGGAACGGCCCACAACCGATCGCCGTACAGGAGCGGTGCAGAGTCCGGCGGCACATCAAACACGACGGCGAGAACTGTTCCCTCCACCCCTGCGGCATACACGGTCCCGCCCGAAAACGCCATCTCTCCAATCACTCGAAGGCCGAGAGTGGTGACCCAGATCTCGCGTCCCGTTGCGGCATCCAGTCCACGCAGGCGCCCGGAACCATCTGTGACGAGAATCCGGGAATCAAGGAGTCCCGGCTGACCCGCAAGATCTGAGCCGAGCCGAAGGATCGGATCAATCGGATTGCCTGTCGAGGTGGCACGGGAAGTACCGGAGTCCAGGATTCCCGAGTCCAACCCGAACACACCCCCCGCTGCGCCAAACACAAGGAGCGACCGATCGGTAACAATGACCGACGACACGACCGGCTCACCGACGGTCCCGATGCGCACCCACTCGCCCGTCGCCCTGTTGAGCAAGTAGATGCTGCCGTCGGTCGCGGCGACAGTCAGACTGTCCGCCGTCACGACGGGACCTGCCGAAAGCTCCGCGGGAAGGTTTGCCGGCCAGCGGCTTGTACCATCGGATGCGGTCACGGCCGCCACGCCTCCATCGGCGGTACAGGCATAGAGGATTCCGTCCAGTGCCCCGATGACACCGACGGCCGGAGCGTCCGAACCCCGGTCAAGATCTGCGGTCCAGAGCATTTCCCCGGTCTCCACGCCAATGGATACCACACGACCATCCCGTGTGGGCACGTAGACTGCCGTTGAGGTCGCACGTATCCGCGCGCCGCCGGAGACGCCGACCGGGAGTGTCCAGTCGGCAGTACCGTCGTCAATGGAGAGTCGCGAGATGCTTTCGAGATCTGCGGCAAAAATGCCTCCGCCGGCCACGGCGATTGAAACGGGGACGGCGGAGGCCTCCCGCAGCCACAACTGTGTTCCGTCGGTTGCGTCCAGACCCCGAAACGTGAAATCCGCGAATCCCGCGACAACAGTACCCCCGGCACTCACCGGAGAAGCCGTCACTGGGGCTCCGGCCGAAAACCGCCAGATTTCGCGAGGCAAGCCGATGGCCTGGTCAATTGAACCCGGAGGCGCCAGCACGGCTCCCGACGTCCCGGCCGGGGCAAGCGTATCGGGTATGCCCGACCCTTGTCCGGTGACATCGGGTTGCGGGGGCGCGCCGTCCGGATGTGTCGCGACCTCGGGGCGCTCGGACGGCGTACAGGCGGCAAACACAAGGCCCACCAGTACAATCAGCACGAATCCTCTCACTCTCATCATCGTGCCCCTGACGTAAATTGGATGAGCCGTCGGTCCGCCGTCTCCACCTCTCCCAGGCGATTACTCAGCGCTTCGGCCGACCGATCGAGCTCTCCGATGAGCGCGGCGATGTCTTCTGCCCCGGGGTAGAGCCCGTGGAGCACGGCGATTGTTTCACCCGGCGATACTTCAAACCCCCGAGCGGCCGCGAGATAGTCGCACGCAACGGCCAACCGCGGGTCATAGAGTTGAACCGCCGGGCTACCGGAATCACGCAACGCCGGTTGCACCAGGTGTTCAATCGCCGACCCAAGTGACAGCACGCCCCGGATGGCATGGGCGAATCCCTGCATCTCGTTCTGTGCCTTGTTCGCCAGAATAAACCACCTGAGAGCGGCCTCGCGGAGTGGCAAGGTCTGCGCGTCCGGATCAGATATCGAAACGTGTAGACCGTGCGTGTGGGCCCAGTCGCTCGCAATGCTCGGTTCAGACACGGACGAGGGCGAAAAGATCTCGTTGATGCTCCCATCGCCCTGTGCCTCGCCAACAAATGCCCGATAGATCGATTCCAATTCAGATCCGTCTTCGGAGCCGGCCTCGGATCGGGCCTGATCATCACCCGGAGATAGTCGATAGCAACGGTCGTAGGAATCGGCGACCTCAGTCGCGGCGTCCCGCCGGAATCTCTCGGCAAGAGCATCCGGCAGGCGTTGCGCCATTCCCTCATAGAGGTCGGAGGCGAACTCACCGACCAATCGTTGCGCATCTGTGGAGACCGGACTGGTCAGGAGGAGATGTTGGGCATATCGATTACTGAGCACAGACAGGAGCGCCCATCGGTACGAATCACCGGCACACGACCGCCCCCCGGTGACCCACGGCTCCAGCCCGGAGAGGTAGCTCTGGGCATCTGCTTTGTGCGCAAGCAGAAGTCCGGCCTGATCCTGATAGACATCCGACCGGCGATACCGATCTGCGGCGGTCCGGCCGGCATCTTCGGCCGAAATCCGTGCCGTCTCCGCCAGATCCAGACGGACGCGATACAGGCGACCGGCGATCATCCGAACGTCGCCGATGCCGAGCCCCGCAACTCTTCCCAACTCAAGTGCCTGCCGATCCGAGAGGGCGGCCAGCAATCGCTCGGTGACCTCAATCGTGAAGCGCGTGGCGGCATCAACCGTGGCCGCGATGAAGAGGTCCTCTCGACTCGTTTCGTACATTTCGGTGAGAAGGAGGCCAAACGGTTCTCTTTCCGGCGCCGGTGCGTCGCCCGATGAAAGGTCAACGACGGTTCGCGCGCCTACCGTTGGAAGCGCGGCGGCAACCACCCGCTTCAGATGTCCCACCTGCACTGCGGTGGACCGATACGCCCGGGCGAGATCCGCGGCCCGGGCACTCACCTCGGCGGAAAACGAACGCGTGGCAACATGAAGGCCGGAGAGCATCTGTGCACGCGCATTGTCATCGGACGCACAGAGGAAGAGAAGCCACCAGTGCTCGGCCACCTGGATCAATTGATCCTGCACCGATACATCACCGAACCCGGCAGGCATCGGCAGATCAATCGACGTCAGGAAAGCTCCGGCAGCACCGTTACTCGCGTTCTGACCCTGCGATTGGACGAGTTCGACCAGATCGGCAACCCGGTTCATCTGCACACCCAGGACAGCTGCGACCTCCGTGAGCCACCGTACGGCCTCTCGACTGGAGAATGATCCTGTGTTTGGAGGCTGGCCTTTGAGTACCTCGCCCAGATTGTCCAGTGCCGCTCGAATTGACGCGAGCGCCTCCGCTTCATCGGAATCGGTCCCGCCGGCGACCGGAGCAAAGCCCGCGTCCTCGAGACACCTCAGGTACTCCTGTTCGGACCAGGATTCACGGCGTACGGAGACATAGAGCGTCTGGAGCTGTTCCGTACGCTCGGATTTCGCAACGAGCCAGACCTCAGTCTGGATCTGGACAGTTGCGACGGCCAATCGGGCACGGTCAAATGAATTTCCGTTCAGGTAGCCGATCCATGCAGGTGACTGGCTGAACACCGCCAGTACAGGAAGGACAAACAGAACGAAAAGAAGGACGTGCCGTTTCACAGCGTCAACAATAGCTCATCCATCGCGCCTTTCACATCCCCGTGCTATTATCCGGCCATGGCCGGAGAGAGCCTCTTTGCCCGCGACAGTCATGCAACCGAACCCCTCGCAGCGCGCATGCGCCCACGCTTTCTGGACGAATTTGTCGGCCAGGAGCACATCCTCGGTCACGGCAAGCTGCTACGGCGCGCGATCCAGGCAGATATGATTTCCTCGCTCATTTTCTACGGGCCGCCGGGTACCGGCAAGACCACCCTCGCACGGGTCATCGCGAACACGACCAAGAGTGACTTCATCAGCCTGAACGCGGTGCTGGCCGGCGTGAAGGACGTACGGACTTCAATCGATCAGGCAAAGAACAATCTGGAACTCTACGATAGACGAACCATTCTCTTCGTGGATGAGGTCCACAGGTGGAACAAGGCGCAACAGGATGCCCTGCTGCCGTGGGTAGAGAATGGAACGGTCATCCTGATTGGCGCCACAACCCACAACCCGTTCTTTGAAGTGAACAGTGCCCTCATCTCGAGGAGTCGCATCTTTCAGCTCAAACAGCTCACCCGGGATAATCTGAGAGAGATCGCCGGCCGAGCCCTAAGAGATCCCCTGAGGGGCTACGGGCAGATGGAGGTCCGGATTCACGATGATGCCCTTGACCATCTGATCTCGGTTGCCGATGGCGACGCCCGGGGCTTGCTCGGCGCCCTCCAATTGGCCGTGGAAACCACGCTGGAATCGTATCCGCCACCGCCGGGAACGGTCGTCACCATTGACCGCGAGGTTGCCGAGGACAGCATCCAGCGGAAAGCGGTGCTCTACGACAAGGAGGGTGACTACCACTTCGACGTCATCAGCGCCTTCATCAAGAGCCTCCGCGGTTCGGATCCCGACGCCGCCCTCTACTGGCTGGCAAAGATGGTCCACAGCGGAGAAGACCCGCGCTACATCTTCCGACGGATGCTCATTTCTGCAAGCGAGGACGTAGGCCTCGCCGATCCCGGCGCGCTCTCGGTCGTGGAGTCCGCGGCAGCGGCATTTGAGCGGGTCGGGATGCCGGAGGGGCGGTACCACCTGGCCCACGCGGCCCTCTACCTCGCAACCTGCCCCAAATCCAACTCCACCCTTGGGTTCTTCGATGCAGTCAAGGCGGTGGAATTCGAGCAGGGCGGTGAAGTGCCCAACCACCTGCGCGATGCGAGCCGGGACAAGGAGGGCTTTGGTCACGGTGCTGGATATCTCTACCCGCACGCTTACACAGATCACTGGGTCGCGCAGGCCTATCTGCCGGAAGGGCTCCAGGGTCGATTGTTCTACCAACCGTCGGATCAGGGCTATGAGGCTCAGGTGCGAGATCGAGTCTTGCGGCTGCGCGAGCTCCAGATGGAGGTTGGTCTACCGGACGAGTCCCAGGAAGTCCTGAGTTACAGCCGGTCCGGTGATCGCAATCTGGATCAGTGGCTCGCGCGAACCGAAAATGACCGGGCCCACGTGCTTGCAGCTCTTCGCGATCAGGTCATGCAATCGGCCCGAATCGCACGGCACCACTGCGTCCTGCTCGGCGGGCACTTTGCGTCCCTCGTCCTCTGGGAGGCAATGCGGGCGGCTCCCGAAGGTCACATCGTGGCGCTCATCACCGATCCGCGGCGCTATGAAGCGGCGCGTCACCACGCGGACCAGGCACACCCGCTCATGAGACCGATGATCCTTGACGCTTCGAACATCCCGCTCCGCGAGGTGATTGAAGCGACTCGGGTCTGGCCGCAGGACGCGGAACGCAACGATCAGGATTGGCGCGCCGGGCTGGAAAATGTGCGCTTTGAGCGAATCGTCCTGGTAGATCCGGTACACCTGAATGTCCCCTGGACCGATCTGTTCGCGTTCCTCGCACAGGTGGGGACGGAGGAAGCGGAACTCACGCTGGCCCAACGGATTCCGCGCGACGGTCAACGATTGTCCGAGCTTGTGACAATTCCCGACCAGACTCTCCGTGACGGCCTTGCCGGAGGCGAAGAGATGTTGTTCGGCGACCCGGACAAGTCAATGCTTTCCTGGAGTGAAGAGACGATCATTTCCGCGGCGTCCGGCACCGGCTGGACGTGGCAGTCGACCGAGACGGTGGACGTAACAGATCATCGAACGATCACCGCAAACCAACTGAATCACTGGTTTTCGTCGGACAGGGAGAACAGTCTCGGAAGCGTCATTGTTCGGAGTGCGGGCGAGGAAGTCCGTGCACAACTTGCCGAGCTGCTCGCGCACGACCTTGCCGGTCGAACGGTTGGGTGGCGCCTCCGGTTCCTGGTTGCTACTGCCCGTCTGGACGCGAACGAATCGTGAGATCCGGCAGCTGGTCTGCCGGCAGATCGGCGAGGGCGCGCTGAACCCCGGCGAGAACGGTCTGCGCCGGCTCCGCACTGAAGACAGCCGCCGATAACCGACCGTCGGACATCAGTGCCGATACGGCCAGAATCACGACCGTGTTGAGGTCGGCCGGGGAAACATCTGAGCTTCCGACCAACAATCGAGACGGGCGCACGATGAGATATCTGTTCGTCAACGCTTCATCGGGAATGCGAGAATTCGGCAGGGTGATTCCGCAGCTGCTCCCGGTCGTTACAAGGGAGAGAAGCTCGCCTGCGCCCACGCGGATGGTCGGAAGCCCAACGTCAAACCCGGGGTCCCAGCCGAGCGCGAGAAGCACCGCCCGGTTCGTGTCCACCGCTCCATCAAATGCAGAATCCAGCCGACCGCGCTCCAAGTGATCCAACAGCCCGACTATCTCGCCGGACGTGGCCTCGGCGGATACTTCCACAACAATCCATCCGAGGCTTGCAATCTGCTCGGTCAGCACAAGGTAGTCGGACGGTAGGGATGCCGGAGAGCGGATTGCAATGGCTACCGGGAAGCTTCCCTCCGCGCGCCGGCCGCGAAGAACCGAGTTCGTCGGCACAAGCGTGAGATGGGTGGACAAGAGCCATGGAAATCCGGGAAGTGAATTGGACTCCACATCCCCGAGTGACCAGTATGGTGCAAGGGTTGCCCCCGCCCCAGGATTGCTGCCGGCGGCGTCTGAAACCCGGCCGCGCGGATACCGGATCGTGGCCGGCAGATTCGCGCCCTCAGCCGGGGCGGCGAGCAGGGTGGCAACGCCCACTCCGTAGGGACCGGTCGGCGGCGGTACCACGAATAGTGGCACGGCCGGCGGCAGGGCCAGTGCCGGGACGAGCAGGAATACGGTGATCACGACGCGAAGTACGAGACCGCCGGACCTGTACGCCTTCTTGCTGGGAACCGCGAGCCAAATGGAGAACGCAAACACCACCGCGTAGATTGGAAGCAGCTGCCAGCGACCTTCCTCAAGATAGAGGTGAGCGAGCAGAGCGCCCATGGCCGCCACTGAAACCCACACGAGTCCGGACGGTCGCTTCCGGATGAAAAGAAGCCCCATGAGGAGAAGAGCTGCCGCGACGACGCCAAGCTCGAGATAACGGAACGAAATGCCAAGAAACACAATCACGATGCGTCCAGTATATCAGGACGACAGTTGAGTCGATAGGCAAACACTCCCGAGATTGCCATTGCAAACGTGGCGAGTGCGAACACCGGCCAGTACCCGACGGCCCGCAATAGAAGCCCGACAACCAACGGAAAGAGTGCGCTGGTGAGGTTGAGCGTACCAGTCGCCCCGGTATAGAGGACTCGATTGGTCTCAGTGGACATCTCCACGATGGCCCCGTCTCTCCCGATTCGTCGGGCGCTGATCGCAGAGCCGCTGACGACGAAAACGATACCGTAGAGCAAGGTGGATCCGGTGCCGGCGAGCAACAGCGCGAGGAACGGCAGGACAACTCCGAGAGCGGTGGCCGCCAGGAGAATACCGCGGTAAAGCTCTCGCCGCACAACTCGGGTCCAGACAATGTTGGACAGGAGCATCCCCACAATCTGGACAAGGAGGAACGCGCCAATCTGGTCGCCGGTCAACCCCATGCGATCGCGAGCGAGGAGGACCAAGAATGGGAGCAGTGCCGTTCCGAAACCGGCGAAGTTTGCCATCAACACGAAATTCCGAAGATTGGCGTCTTCTCGGAGCATCCCCGGCAACTTCTTCGCAAGCGTCAACACCCCGCCCTTCGGAGGAGTAGCTACGGGTTCTTCACGTAACCCCCAGAATCCTGCGGAGGCAACGAGCAGGGTAGCTCCGGCGCCCCAGAACAAGATTCGATAGGTTGTTGGGTACTCATAGGTCGAAAGGACCCATCGGGCGATAAGGGCAGAGACGAGAATGGCGGCCGTGCTTGCAACCTGGCGTGTAACGAAGAATCGCTTCCGCAAATCGCCGGTAATGGACTTGCCCAGGATGTCGTTGTACGCGACACCAGCGAACGCGCCGCTGAGTCCAAACAGCATCATCCACAGATATACGACCCCGATGGTCCCCCCGGTGGTCATGCCGGTCGCCGCCACGAGAGTCCACGCAACGCCAACGAGAGCGGCGACCCGCAGGTTTATCCCCAGCAGGAGGTAGGGACGCTTCAATCTTGGGGATGAGAGAAATCCTGCAAAGAGCAGCTGGGTTACCAGCGGGACGCCAATCATCACGGCCGTCAGGATACCGATGTGGATCTCCGTCCCACCCGCCTGCACAATGAGGCCCGGCAGCACGGTGTTGATGTCGGTGAAGGTTGTCGCCAGCGCCAGCCAAACTGCGTGCCACAGAAATGCCCAGAAGTTATGATTTGCCCGTTCGTTGTCCATTTTTCCCCGCAATAGATTGTACTGAAGAAGGCTGTCTCGCTCCTATTGCCGAGAGCGGATTTGTCTGGGTATACTACACGGCACGCAGTTGCCGCCGCTACTCCCCCGGCTTGACACCGGGTCGGTGATTCGGCACATTACGTGTCTTCGCGTGGTGGATGTAGTTCAATTGGTAGAGCGCCAGATTGTGGGTCTGGTTGTTGCGGGTTCAAGTCCCGTCATCCACCCTGAACGGCGGGATACGACGGTCGGAACGGCCGCTGCATTGTGAACTTGCGCCCGTAGCTCAGCCTGGATAGAGCGTCGGACTTCGAATCCGCAGGTCGCAGGTTCGAATCCTGCCGGGCGTACAATAGCTGTTGGTGAGCAACAGCGTGAGAGGGCCGTTAGCTCAGTTGGTAGAGCAGCAGACTCTTAATCTGCGGGTCGAAGGTTCGAACCCTTCACGGCTCACGAGAAGGCGCATTGGAGACCTACCCGCACCTCATGCGAGAGTGGCGGAATTGGCAGACGCGCCAGATTTAGGATCTGGTGCCTTCGGGCGTGAGGGTTCAAGTCCCTTCTCTCGCACGACAGCGCGCTGATCCGCGAACCAAGATGGTTCGCGAGCATACTTGCGGGAGTAGCTCAGTGGTAGAGCTCTACCTTGCCAAGGTAGATGTCGCGGGTTCAAATCCCGTCTCCCGCTCTCCCAACGGGGATAGCCCCAAACGACCTGGACTTTCCAGGTCGTTTTTTTTTCGCTATTTTTTGCAGACTCGGGACCCGGTCCGCGGTCCCCGGCACGCATCCGAATGGGATGCGGAGCACGTCTGCAAGGAATAGCACCAGTGATTAAAGAGAAGTCGATAGAGCACCTGGAAAACGCCGCCGTAAAACTCACCGTCACCATCGGGCAAGAGGCCATTCGGGAGGAGTATGACGAGCTCCTCAAGTCGTACGCCCAGACCGCCCAGATCAAGGGCTTCCGCAAGGGCCATGTCCCCCCGAACATCCTGGAACGCAAGTTCGGAGAATCGATGAAATTCGAGACTTCACAGAAAGTGCTTGAGGACAGTCTCAAAGAGATCTTTGACGAGATAGAAGAGAAGCCACTGCCCTATTCGCAGCCGTCGCTGGAGGGCGAACTCGAATTTGATCTGGAGAAGGACTTCACCTATGCCGTGAAATACGATGTCTATCCGGAAGTGAAGCTCGGCGAGTATAAGGCGCTTGAGATTGAGGCGCCGCAGGTGTCCGTCACCAAGGACGACGAAGAGCGTGAATTGAAGGCGCTTCAGGATCAGAACGCCATCGTCATGGAGAAGGATGAAGGGGTTGTGGAAACCGGCGACGTGGTCACTGTCGATTACTGCGAGATGGATGGTGATGGCAACGAGACCCCGGATACCAGGCGCGAAGATTTTGTCTTCACTCAGGGATCCGGGTACAACCTCTACAAGATTGACGACGATGTGATCGGGATGAAAGCCGGTGAAGACAAGGTCATCGACAAGGAGTTCCCCGACGATTTCGAGAACAAGGACCTCGCCGGGACCAGCAAGAAGCTCAAGATCACGGTGAAGGCAATCAAGCAGCGTCAGCTTCCGGATCTTGACGATGAGCTGGCCCAGGACATCAGCGAGAAATACGAGACCCTCGCGGACCTCAAGGCCGACATCCGCAAGCGACTGGATGACACGGTGGATGGCCGGCTTCGTGAGCATAAGGTCAACGCTCTCGTGGAGAAGGTTGTGGCCACCAGTAAGGTCCCCGTCCCCGAATCCATGGTCGCTGCTGAACTCGACAGCGCCTGGCAGAATTTCCTCCGACAGTTTGGTGGGCAGGAAGAACAGGTGCTTGCCATGCTCCAGGCGCAAGGCAGAACCAGAGAAGATGTCCATGCCGATTGGCGCCCCGGCGCGGTGACCCGAATCCAAGGCCGGCTTGTGGTCCATAAGCTCGTTGAGATCGAGGAAATCGAGGTGACTGATGAAGAGATAAACGCCGATCTGGAGAAGCAGGCGACTTCAGAGAGCGTCACCAGGGAACAGGCACGGGAATACTATGAGCGCAACAATATGATGGACTATCTACGACGGGAAATTCGAGAACGAAAACTCTTTGATGCCCTCATCGAGGGAAGCAAAGTCAAGAAGGGTAAGAAGATAAGCTTTCTGGACTTGCTCCAGAAGAATCAGTAGGTTACTGCCCAATGGATGAACGCATGAGCAATCTTGTACCGATGGTTGTGGAGCAAACCGGAATTGGCGAGCGCGCCTATGACATATTCTCCCGGCTTCTGAAGGATCGGATCGTCTTTCTTGACGGAGAGATCCACGACGTGTCCGCTGACCTCGTGATCGCCCAGTTGCTGTTCCTGGAGAGCGCGGATCCCGAGAAGGACGTCAATCTCTACATCAATTCTCCCGGCGGTTCGGTCACCTCAGGACTGGCTATCTATGATACCATCCAGTACATCAGGCCGGATGTGGTGACCATCTGTATGGGGCAGGCTGCGAGCATGGCCGCAATCCTTCTTGCCGCCGGCGCGAAGGGGAAGCGGTTCGCGTTGCCCTCGTCCCGGGTATTGGTCCATCAGCCGTGGGGTGGCGTCTCGGGTCAGGCTACCGACATCGGTATCCAGGCTCGGGAGATTGTCAGGCTGAAGAAGATGCTCATCTCCTACTTCGCGAAGCACACCGGCAAGGCCGATAAAGAAGTGGAGAAGGACATGGAACGAGATCGGTTCATGTCCGCCGTCGAAGCCGTGGAGTACGGCCTCGTGGACGAAGTTTTCACCAGGAGTAAGGATGAGCAAAGCGAAAGGTGATAGCGCCAAGATCTGTTCGTTTTGTGGCAAGAGCGCTGATTTCGCCCGCCGCCTGATTGCCGGCCCCGGGGTGTACATCTGTGACGAGTGTGTCAACGTTTGCAAGAAAATCCTTGACGAAGAGGACGATGTTCTCACTGCCGAGTTCATGGAGGACGTTCCGAGCCCGGAGCAGATCAAGGGCTACCTGGAACAGTACGTCATCGGGCAGGAACTGGCGAAGAAGTATCTCGCCGTTGCAGTTTACAATCACTACAAGCGTATTACGCAGCGCAGTCGTATTGAGGACGACATTGAGCTTGAGAAGTCCAACGTCCTGCTGATTGGCCCAACCGGCACCGGGAAGACCCTGCTTGCCCGCACCCTCGCGAAGAAGTTGCGCGTCCCCTTCGCAATTGCCGACGCAACCACGCTTACTGAAGCAGGTTACGTCGGCGAAGACGTGGAGAACATTCTCCTCAAGCTCTATCAGGCTGCAGGGAACAATATCTCGGCCGCAGAGCGGGGCATCGTCTATATCGACGAGATTGACAAGATCGCGCGCAAGGGCGAGAACGTCTCGATCACCCGCGACGTGTCCGGAGAAGGCGTCCAACAGGCACTGCTGAAGATCATTGAAGGCACAATCGCATCGGTGCCTCCCCAGGGCGGGCGCAAGCACCCGAGCCAGGAAATGATCAAGATTGACACGAACAATATCCTCTTCATCTGCGGCGGCGCATTCGTGGGGCTGGACCGCATCATAGAGAGTCGCGTGGCCGAACACCCGATGGGCTTTGGCGCCGACGTGCGGGGCAAGAACGACCGGGACATCGAAGATCTCTACCGACAGCTGCACCCGGATGATCTCATCAAGTTCGGCCTGATCCCGGAGTTTGTTGGTCGGTTGGCAATTAACGTAGCCTTGCACGAACTGACCCAGGACGACCTGGAACGCATCATTCGCGAGCCCAAGAACAGCGTGCTCCGCCAGTATCAAGTCACAATGAAACTGGACGACGTTGAGCTGGTGTTTGAAGACGAGGCGGTGACTGCAATCGCTGAGTTGGCCATCGAGCGAAAGACCGGCGCACGTGGACTGCGGGCAATCGTTGAGAACGTGATGATTGACCTCATGTTCGACATCCCGTCCGTAGAGGGCCCCAAGCGGGTCACCATTACCAAGGACGTCGTTCGAAGCATTGAGAAACCCGAAATCGTTCCGATCAAAAAGAGCGCCTGAGGTCTGCCGTCGGTACCCCGCCCCCCCTGCGTTGGGTACTCCCGACGGTCCTCCGTCGGTACTCCGACCTCGTCCCGGCGGTAGTCGCTCTCCCCCACTCTCGTTAGAATGCCTTCAATCAGAATCGACGCAGCGCGTGATTTGAATTCGGAGGCAATTGTGACAACCAATATCTCGGGTCGGTCCCTGCTCACCCTCAAGGATTACACCCGGCAGGAGATCGAGTATCTCATTGATCTGGCAATCTCGCTCAAGGTCGAAGCAGAGAACGATGACCGCCGGCAGCGACTGATCGGCTACACCCTGGCTCTCCTCTTCGAAAAACGATCCACCCGTACCCGTTGCGCCTTTGAAACTGCATTCGGCGAGGAGGGGGGACATCCCGTCTTTCTCTCAGGCCAGGACATTCACCTCGGGGTCAAGGAAGACCTCGCCGACACCGCCCGCGTTTTCGGCCGGATGTTTGACTGCATTCAGTTCCGCGGGTTCAAACAGGAGACCGCGGAGGGTCTCGCCCGGCACTCCGGGATTCCCGTCTACAACGGGCTCACCGACATCTATCATCCGACGCAGGCGCTTGCCGATCTGATGACCGTCAAGGAAGTGTTTGGTGACCTGCCCGGCCGCCGGATTGCGTACGTGGGCAACGGTAGAAACAACGTTGCCCGCTCGCTCATGATCATCAGCGCAAAGCTCGGTGTGCACTGCATCATCGGGGCTCCCGAGGCCTTGAGCCCGGACGAAGGGACGCTCGGCTATTGTCGGGAGGCGGCCGTAGGAAGCGGCGGGTCGGTGACCGTGTCCCACTCACCG
>DAOWMR010000365.1 GCA_030642995.1 Spirochaetales bacterium | reverse complement strand
TCGCAGCTTTGGAGAGAGCCCTGTTCGAAAGGGGTGGTCACGAGGGCCTTCTTCATCACAGCGATCGAGGATGTCAGTACACCAGCACGGACTATCAACAGAAGCTGAAGGACAACGGTTTGAGCGTCAGCATGAGTCGGAAGGGCGATTGCTGGGACAACGCAGTTGCTGAAAGCTTCTTCGCGACCCTGAAGGTCGAACTCGGGGACAGCTTTTCATCACGCCAAGCGGCACATGACGCTCTGTTTGATTACATCGAAGTGTTCTACAACCGCCAGCGGCGGCATACGACAAACGGCGGCATCTGCCCGGTGGAAGCCGAAACCCGGTTCTTCAAAAGGACGGTCGCAGCATGATTCACTTGGCTGTGGAATCTGACGTGTCTGCGGAAAACGCTTCGCGTTTACAGCAGACACTTGGAAAACCCCGGGGGTTTCCCACAGATCCCACAGCCACGACGACGACGGGTTATTCTTGGTGTCCACTGAAACGGGGCAGGTCCGATTCCGGCTCATCCGGGTGAGGGCTCAAAACTCTAAACTCTTAACTCTCAACTCTTAACTCCGCTATCAAGTTCTGAGGTCGGTGAGACGGTTGATCCCAAAAAGCAGGGCGAGAACAAACGGCGCCCACGCTCCGACAAGGGGAGGGAGGATTTCCACCTCCCCCAACTTCCCGAATAGCGCTACGAGAATGGTGTATGCGATCCCAAGCACGAGGGCAATGGCAACTCCCTGCATCGCACTCGTCCGGCGGCCGCCGCGGCTGAGGCCAAAGGGCAGCGCCAACAGGACCATGACAAACGCCGACAGGGGATAGGTGAGCTTCTGATGCCAACGAACGATGAGATTGCTGGGGCGGTACCCGGAATCGATGAGCTCATGGATGTACTCTCCGAGCTCGCCGATCGACATTTCCGAAGGCGTTCGGTACTCTCGCCCGAAGTACTCCGGGCCCTCCGAAATGTTGAGCTTCATGGGGCCGGTGATTCGTCTGAACTCGTCGGTGCCGTCCGGGTATATTTGGCGGAACCAACCCGAATCGGCGATCCACTCGCCATTGATGTTTCGTGCTCTCCTGGTGTAGAGGTGGAAGCGGAGGTTCATGTCCTCGTCAATTCGGAAGACGGTGAAGCGGATCAAGGTTTCGGAGGGCGAGTCGTAGCGGAGGAAATTGTACAGCGTCTCGTCGTCACGGGACATCAGCCACTGGCGATCGCTGGATTGGTAGGTGCGCGTCGCTTCGCGTCCCATGATTTGATCCCGTAGTCGTATGGCTTCGCGGTTGGCGTTGGGCACCACGATTTCTCCGAGCACCCACAGACCCGCGGCGGACACCGCCGCGATGAGAAGAATCGGGACAATCAGACGGAAGAGCGAGATCCCTGCGGCCTTGAGGGCCGTGAGCTCCTGTTGACGCTCGAGCACGGTCAGCAGAATGAGCACTGCGATCATCAGCGCCATCGGGGTCACGTCGAGAAAGACCTGCGGTACGAGGTTCGCATAGTACGCCAGGATGACCTCGACGGGCGCGTTGTTCTTGGCGATGTCCTCGGCGCGGTCGCTGAGATCGATAACGATGTAGAGCATGGCGGAGCTTCCGAGAACCAGGAGCAGGGGAGGCAGGAGGCGGCGGCTGATGTAGCGGTCGAAGAGAGCCGGGAAACGAGTCGCGTATCGCCTTCGTTGCACGTTCAGGGGAATGCTCCCGTTGAGCGGATTGGCGGCGCCCCCAAAATGGCTGCGCTGCTGCCGGTATTCACGCCACGACCGCCACCATTTGACCCCACGACCAACAAGACTGTCGCCGCTGCCGCCTTCGCCCAACCATCGACCCATTCGTCGCATCAGGGCGATCGCCACGATCATGAGAACGATGTTCGGAAGCCAGATTCCGACCCACGGCGGCACTCGTCCCTCGAGCGCCAACATTTCACCCTGGTTACCGACCAGGTAGTAGGTCAACACCACGGCAATCGAGACTACGAAACCGCGCCCGCGGCCCCCCGAACGTGCACCCACCCCCAATGGCAGAGCGAGGAACGCAAAGACCGTGCACGCGAACGGAATCGCCAATCTCTTGTTGAGCTCAATGGATGCCAGGCGTCGCCGCAACACCTTGTCCTCTTCGGATTTCGGCTCCTCAGAAGTATCATCGAGCTTGCCGCCGCGCAAGAAAGACACCAGATCCCCGGTGTTTCGCTCTCCTATGCTGAGTCGGTAGCGAACTTGGCCATGGCTGTCGGTCATCGGCCTGATGAGCTGCGAACGGTTACGGTTGACCCGGTAGGTCTCTGGTTCGGCCCGCATGAATTGATGGGTTACGACCTCCTCGAGACGGATCCACCGTTCCATTTCCGGCGGCTCACCCGAGGTCAGGTTGGCGTCCACCATCTCCGGTAGACCGGCCGTTACCATCTGTCCCCGCTTGGCGAGGGTCAACCGTTCCTCACCAGGGCTGCTGCTGTCGAAAAATAGAATGTCGCGCCACTCACCCGTATCGTTGTCCACCTCTTTGACATAGAGAATGACGTTTGGGATCTCCTCGTGAAACACCCCCGGATCGATGCGCCCGAGGTTCTTGGCGGTGGCGAAGAGACGCACTTTCAGTTCTCTCAGATCACGGCTCGAGCGGGGGATGACCTCGAGGTACAGGTAACCGTTGAACGCGGTCAGGAGCAGACCGAGGATGACGATCGGCCTCAGCAATCGACGGATCGGAATTCCGCCGGCCTGGAGGGCCACAAGCTCGTTGTCGGCGTTCATCCGCCCGACCGCGAGCAGAACTCCGAAGAGGAAACTCATCGGTATGGTCAATATGATGACGTGTGGAAGGGTGATCAGGAGCACCTGGCCGGCGTCGGCCAATGGCAGACCGCGCACGAGCACCTGCTCGATGAGGCTGTAAATGCCTCGCATGATCACGAGAAAGGTATAGGTGATGAACCCGAGGATGGTCGGTGGTACCACCTCGCGGATCACCAGCCGATCGATGACACCGAAGAGCTTCACCAGTTTCGCCTTAGAAGAATGTGACGCCGAATTCTCATTTCATGAATTCTACCAAGATCACGGTTGTGGGGTATCCACAGCTTTTCCACAGAGGTTCTTTTTCCACAGCATGGCGCGGTGGATAGAATGTCCGATAAGATATATTATGTAAACCTGATATGGTAAGACCCCATATCAACGACCGTTTCGCACTATTCAGGATCCTCCCCCAGCCCCGATTCAATCTCACGGATGACCTCCTTCAGTGCCTCGATGACCTGGTGCGGCTCGGGCTCCAACTCGGTACGGAAGGACAATCTGAGCGAGAAACCTCGGTCTGGGTTGCGATATTGAACCATGAACGGCTTGGGGGTGGATCGGACGGCATCTTCGGCAGAGCTTTTCCCATCCGTGCCACCCCTTTCCAGATCGGCCCGGCGTTGCCGAATGGCAGCGCGATCCAGCCGTTCCTCGACGATCACCCGGATAAGCTCACGCTTGGCGGCTTCGTCACGTGCCCTGGCGATCTCC
>DAOWMR010000331.1 GCA_030642995.1 Spirochaetales bacterium | reverse complement strand
CCTCCGAATCAAATATTCAGCTTTTCGTATGTATAAAGCTGTCTGATTTAGTAAGGTATCGCGTTCGCAGATAAAACCAGCAAAATGATCAGAAATTATCGGCCCGTGTTACGGGTCCCCCTCGGGCACCCCCGCAGCGGTAGAGCACTACCGGTGCCTGCGGAGCGTGTGACTCCTTGCACACGCATACTCCCATTTGTTCGGATTTTCACTTTTCGCTATACTGTGTCTCGTGGCAGCAATGACCAAAGAAGCGCGGCTGGATCGCGTCATCGACATGCTCAAGCGCGAGAACGGTCTACCCATTCAGACGATCGCCGACCATCTGGGAGTATCTCACATGACGGTGCGGCGCGACCTCGAGACGCTCGTGAAACAAGAACTGGTTCGGCTTATTCACGGCGGTGTTCTCCTGAACCCGGAAGTGTACCCGGTGAGGAGAGATTCCACCTACTCGCTGATTGGAGCCGGTTCGGTGAATGCTCATAAGAAGCGCTTGGTCGGCGCCAAGGCAGTATCGCTCATTGAGCCGAACGACACACTGATCATTGACAGCGGTTCCACCACCGAATGGATCGCCCGCTATTTGCCCGAGTCTATGCCGCTAACGGTCTTGAGCTATGCCCTGAATGTTGTCACGGAAACCGCGCGGCGTCCCAACTGCCGGTCGGTATTCGCCGGTGGCGTTCTCCACGAAAACCTCCTGATGTTCGAGAGTCCGGAGGGCTTGGCGCTGATCCGTCGATTCCGGGCAACGAAGGCGTTCATCTCCGCAGCGGGAATATCACCGGAGATGGGTGTGACGTGCGAGAACTCCTATGAGCGGGAGACAAAGAGAGTCGTGATGGAATCCGCGGCACGGAGAATACTGGTCGCCGACTCAACCAAGATTGATACCATTCGGCCGGAGTATTTCGCCGATCTGAAGGAATTTGACACTCTCGTCACCGACGACGGAATATCGGAAGCTCTCGCCCGCAAGTTTACTAAACTCGGCATCAATGTCGTGATCGGATAGGATCAGAGACGAGAATGGAATCTAGTACCCGCCCTCCACCGTCTCGCCGCTGACAATCTTCACGCCTGAACTCGTGCCCAGTCGGGTTGCTCCGGCTTTGATCATCTCCACTGCATCTTCAAACGAACGGATGCCGCCTGCCGCTTTCACGCCCAGCTTGGGACCAACCGTTCGCCGCATCAGTCGCACGTCTTTCACGGTCGCCCCGTGAAGCGAGAATCCGGTAGAAGTCTTCACAAAATCGGCGCCGGCGTTCTTCGCGATCTGGCAGACGAGCACCTTCTCGTCGTCCGAGAGGAGTGCCGTCTCGATGATGACCTTGAGGATAATATTGCGCGTACAGGCGCGTTTCACCCATTTGATGTCCTCTTCCACAGCCTTGAAATCCTTGGACTTGAGGGCGCCAACATTGATGACCATATCGATTTCTTTCGCTCCGTCCTCAATGGCATGACGAGTTTCAAAGTTCTTCGCCCGGCCGGACATTGCTCCGAGGGGAAAGCCCACGACGGCACAGACTTTGACCCCGGTACCCTGGAGATTGCGTGCGCAGCGTTCCACCCAGGAAGTATTGACGCACACGGAATAGAACTTGTGCTCTTTCGCCTCACTGCAGATCAGATCAATCTGCTCCGCCGTCGCTTCCGGCTTCAACAGTGTGTGATCAATGAATTTCGCGAGATCGGACGGGATGATCGGAATATCAACCACGGCGTCGTTGGGCTCGGCGCCGGCCGCTGCGGGGGCGTTCGCACCATCGATGGCTGCGTCCGGCGCGGTATCGGTCGATGCGGGCGAGGCAGCGTCACCGCCCAGCCGCTTCATCACCTCCGAAGTGATCATGTCTACCAGTTTCTTGTCATCCATAGTGGTTCCTTTCCTACTCGTTGCCTGCGGCCCAACGGCTCTTTTCGACGGCCATCATCTTATTGATTCGGGGCCAGTGCCGCCCGCCGGCAAACCGTGTCTCGAGCCAGAGCCTGGCCATTGAACAGAGTTCGTCGGGGCTGTGCAGCGGTCCGCCCAGGGTAAGCACGTTTGCATTGTTGTGCTCGCGGGAGTTCACGATAGTCTGCTCGTTGTAGCAGAGCGCCGCGCGAATCCCGCGGACCTTGTTGCAGACCATCGATGATCCGATTCCGGCTCCGTCAATCATGATGCCACGATCGCACTCACCGGATGCTACCGTTCGCGCCACCTTGACCGCGAAGTCGGGGTAGTCCACGCTGTCGGTGGAATAGGTTCCTACATCGGTGATCACATATCCGTGCATCTGTAGGTATGTCTTCAGCGTTTCCTTGGCGGGGAAGCCGCCGTGGTCGGAACCCAGGGCAACCGTCCGCACACTGTCTGTCTGGTTCACGTCACTCATTGTTGTCTTCTCCGATCTCATCGTTCAATTGGTCAACCCGGTCCACAATGGCCGCGATGACCGTTCGTATCGGCGCGGTGGCATCGCCGAGGATCTTGCGGGCGGCGTTTCCCTCGTCAATGACGAGGACCATGTCTCCGATGCCGGCCTGGACCGTGTCAACGGCGACCACTCGACTTCCACGGGGTTTCCCGGACGCCGGGTCAACTGGTTTGCAGATCATGAGCTTGTGACCGGCGAGCGCCGGGTGCTTCACCGTGTTCACGACATTTCCGACAACTCGGCAGAGCGTCATTCGGCGGCCTCCACGATATCGTCAATCACCGACATGATCGCAGCGTCGGCCGGGTTGAAGGAGTGCCGCAGCGCCATGGCCGCCTCCCGGCCGCCCTCAAAGAGCACCCTGTCACCCGGACCGGCCTGACAGGTATCGCAGGCCACAATCGCATCGCCGGCCGGCTTCCCGTCGTCACCGAGGGGCTGGACGAGGAGCAGTCGCTCACCTTGCAGAGACTCAACCTTGCGCGTTGCGACAACCGACCCGGTCACGATGCCAATCTTCATCACACAATCCTGAAGCTGCCGATCAATGCGCAGCGCCGCTCGCGAGTGAAGGTCCGCGCCCGGGTAAATCCCTCACCAGTCGGGCTCGCGATTGTGAACGAGGTGAAACCGGGACCACCGGCCGCCAAGCCGTTGAAATTGGCGCCGTTCTTCACAAAAAGCGAGCAATTCATCAATTTCGCCATCCGCGAAAGCCGCCGGATGTCGTTTGAATGGATGCTCGCCGTGTGGCGGAAGCCGTGTTCACACTCAAATGCAAAGTCAATTGCTTCGTCTGCGGTGGCAAATCTTGCAATCGGGAGCACCGGCATGAGCTGTTCGGTCCAGACGAGCGGGTGGGATTGATCCACCTCGCACAGGAGAAGTCGGGTCTCGGGCGGTACGGCAAGACCGATGGCCTCCCGGGCTATCCAGGCGGCGTCCCTGCCGACGTATGCTTTGTTCGCCATGCCTTCGTGCCCTCGGCGCCCGGGGTCGGCGATGATCGCCTTCGTAATCCTCATCACCTGGTCGGCGTTCAACTCGTATGCGCCCTGCTTCACCATCTCGGCCTTGAGCACCTCGGCAATTGAATCAACTGCCAGAACCTCTTTCTCGTCGACGCAGATGATATTGTTGTCCAGGCTCGCTCCGGCGACGATGTCGCGCGCGGCCTTTGGAATGTCGGCGGTCTCATCTACCACGACCGGAGGGTTGCCGGGTCCGGCGGCAATGACCTTCTTGTTCAGCATCATTGCGGCCTTGACCACACCGGGCCCGCCGGTCACGGCGAGCAGTGATACCATCGGATGGCTCATCATCTGTCCGGCGGACTCGATGGTGGGGGCGGCGACAGTCGTCAGGATATTCTGTGGTCCGCCTGCTTTCTGGATGGCGTCGTTCAACAGCGCAATGGTCAGGGCACTCACCCGACTGGCACTCGGGTG
>DAOWMR010000354.1 GCA_030642995.1 Spirochaetales bacterium | reverse complement strand
CGCGGCTGAAATCTCCGCGCTGATAGAACGCAGTGCCCCGGTTGAAGAGAGCCTGCCCGTCCACCTGCTGAGTGATGGCCATAGTGAGCGGGAGAAACAAGAAAAGGCAGACCAGCCATGCACGGCGCATACGGGATGATATGATGAGTGTCATGCCGGAAGCAACGAAGGGACGGGCGGGTATGATAGAACAACCATGAGACATTTGAAGGCGATAGTATCAACGGTGCTCGTGACGATCGTGGCGGTTGGCCAGATCGTCTTGTCCATAGTCCTCTACAACAGACACGGCAGCTCGATTGTCACGAATATCGGTTGGGTGATCCTGTGGATCTCGGCAGTGTTCGGCTGGCTTCCGATCTACACATTCAGAAAGTGGGGCGGCGTGACGAAAGGCCGGAGCTACATACAAACGATGATAGTCGTGGATCGCGGGATCTACAGGATCGTACGCCATCCTCAGTATGTCGCCGGCATGCTGATTGCGGTGGCTTTAACGTTGATTGCCCAACACTGGTTGGTCGGGGTCCTCGGCACCGTCGCAATCGTCATCTATTATCTGGGCACACTCGCGGAGGAGAAGTCGTCTATTGAGAAGTTCGGAGAGCCGTACGAGAAGTATATGCGGTCCGTGCCCAGGGTGAACGTGGTCCTGGGAATTGTGCGGTGGGTGAGGAACCGAAACGACGGTCTGTGATACTGTTTCCGAAGTTCGAAAATCGAGAATGCCCCGGAGGGATTGGATATGTCGGTCAAACACAGCGGTGATGTGGAGTCAGCAACGATCGAGGCCGCATCGGGCACGACCATCCAAGTCCTGATCCCCCCGGACGAGGGACCGCACTTCGCCATGCGTCGTTTCGTCATACAGCCGGGCGGCGGAATGCCCAATCACACCAACGCGGTCGAGCACGAGCAGTATGTGCTCGGCGGTCACGCGCAAATCGGTATCGGTGATGATGTGTTCGAGGTGTTGAAGGGCGATGTGGTCTTCATCCCGGCCGGCGTCCCCCACTGGTACACTACCGTTGGTGAAGAGCCGTTTGAGTTTCTCTGCCTTGTCCCGAATAAGCCGGATACGATCACGATTGTTGAGTAGGCCCGCTGCGGCTCCTTGCGGCATCGGGAAACCGGGTTTAGCATAGGCTAAATACATGCCAATGCTTTCAGGGGGCTCAATATGAAACGTGCATTTCTCCTGCTATCAGTCTTATTCCTGACCGTCGGCGCTTTTGCCACGGACTTCGCCGATCACCCGCTGGTGGGTCGCTACCCGGACTCATCAATCCAACACCAGGAGATCAGCAACTTCGGACAGTATACGATCCTGGTTGGCGAGGAAGAAACTGAGACCATCCAAGGCGAGGTGTGGATGACCCTCTACACGGCGCCTGGAGACTCATCAACGTTCTCGGTGTATTCCACCTACCTCGACTTCCTGGAAGCAGAGGGATTCACCATTCTCGTAAGCTGTGAGCCGGGACATTGTGGCGGGAGTACACTGGCGGATGCGTACAACCGTGCTCCATTTGCGGATCACGGCAACTACAACTACTCTGCCCCGATCACGAACGGCACGTGGTCTGCCGCCTGCTACATTTCCGCAAAGCGGGAGAGCGGCGGCTCCACCATCTATGTGAGCATCGCCATTGCCGCGGGGTGGTATGACTTCCCCCAGTACAAGCTCGATGTCGTGAAGGTTGCCTCCAATACCGCTTCCATCGTGTCTGTCGGAACGCGAGAAGAAGAGGAACCGGTTGCTGAGGCCTCCGCCGCCGCCGAACCGTCGGGCACTGCCGGCGTTGCACCATCAACGACCGGTGCCGAATCCGACGGCGCGCTGTTCTCAGGAACCGGGTCCGTGCGAGCGCAGGCCGGCGCGGGAATATTCGCGTTTGCTGATCCGGACTTCGCAGGCGGCCTGACCGAGTACACCGACCTGGCCGGGACCGTCGGGACCATGGGCGGATTCAGGAACTTGTACGGGCCCTTTGCCGAGATGAGCTGGTTCCTCAATCAGAACCTGGGAATTCTCGCTGACGTCACACACTTCACGATCGAGAACACGACCGGGATTGGCGATACGACGTTCAGCTACTCGGTAAACATGACGTTCATTCAGGCCGGCGCCATGGCTCGCGTCGTCGGCGATGCGTATCCGGTCACGCTGGGTCTCGGGTTCAGCGCAGGGTTTGTCCTGATAGAGTTCTATCAGCGGTCGGTAAGCGACGTCCCCGGTGAAAGTAGGTACTACGTGGCCGAAGACTTCTTCCCGGCCTTTCGCTACTCGGCGGAACTCACGATCCCCATTGTCAGCGTTGGACGACTGTCGGCCGGATTCCAATACGTGTTCGTTCCCGTGGGTAATCTGACCTTCGAGCAAGACGGCGGGTCTGACTACTACATAGAGTACAAGGAACCCAACCTGGGCGGATTAATCTTGCGCGTCGGGCTGGTGGCGGAGCTGTAGGCACGCCGGGGATCCGCAGCCGCATCGGCGATCACCTTGCGCTTTGTTTTATTTTCGTTTATACTCAATCCGCAAATAATCGAAAGGGAGTATTGGTATGCAAACCATAGGCGTGATTTTCGGTAATCGGAACTTCTTCCCGGATCAGCTGGTCACGGAAGCGCGGAAGGATGTCCTCTCGCTCTTCAAGAAGCTTGGCGTCAACCCGGTCATGCTTCCGGAATCGGAGACCAAGTTGGGCGGTGTGGAGACCTTCGCCGATGCGCAGAAGTGCGCGGACCTCTTCAAAGCGAATCGAGAAACCATTGAGGGAATCGTGGTGGTCCTGCCAAACTTCGGGGATGAGAGGAGCGTAGCAGATACCATTCGCCTCTCCGGTCTGGACTGTCCCATTCTGGTGCAGGCCTACCCCGACGAGTTGACCAGAATGGGCCCCGCCACGCGACGGGACGGCTTCTGCGGCAAGATCTCGGTCTGCAACAACCTCTCGCAGTATGGAATCCCCTTCACCTTGACGGATCGCCACGTGGTTTCAATCGATTCTGAATCGTTCCGGACGGACTTCAATCGATTCCTCGCCGTCTGCAGGACCGTCACAAAGATGCGGCGGGTCCGGCTTGGGGCGGTGGGCGCGCGACCGAGCGCCTTCAACACGGTTCGGTACAGCGAGAAGATCCTGGAGCGGAACGGGGTGTCGGTGTCCACGGTCGATCTGTCCGAAATCTTCGCCTCCATCAACAAGCTCGAGGATGGTGATTCCAAGGTGGTCTCCGAGATCGATCGGATCTCCGCCTATGCGTCCACAAAACTGGTTCCGAAAGACCGGCTCGCGACAATGGGGAAACTCGGTGTGGTCATCCGCGATTGGACGCAGGAAAATGCAATAGATGCCCTTGCTTTCCAGTGCTGGGCTTCCATTCAGCAGAACATCGGGGTCAATCCGTGCACCGTGATGAGCATGCTCTCGGAAGAAATGATCCCGAGCGCCTGCGAGGTGGATGTCACCGGGGCGCTGACCATGTACGCCATGCAACACGCAGCTGGATCACCGGCCGGGATTGTGGACTGGAACAACAACTACGCAGATGACGAAAACAAGTGCGTCTTCTTCCACTGCGGCAACTGGGCGAAGTCGCTGACCGGCGGTG
>DAOWMR010000131.1 GCA_030642995.1 Spirochaetales bacterium | reverse complement strand
GTCGGGTAGGATTCTAACTAGGAACGAGTTTGCCTGCGGGCGCCTGGGCTCTGATCTTGTTGCCGGCATCATCACCAAAGTGACCGAAACACGACGTGAAGTGGATCGAGGCTTTCCGACGACCCACGGTCTGTTGACCGTGGGCATGGGCGTCAGCGGCGTCGTCAGCGAGCGAGAGGGCAGGATTAACTTGTCCCACGCCCTGGGCATTACCACGCCGATTGCTGTTGCCTCCGCGTTCCATGCGCGGTTGGGACTCCCCTTGGTACTCCTGAACGATGCACAAACGAGTGCAATCGGTGAGTCGGGGCTCACCGGAACCAGAGACCTGGTGCTTGCCCTTGTTGAGTTTCGGTCGCCCGACGATGTGGGAGTTGGTCTTGGGATCGTGCTTGGCGGACGACTGCGGCGCGGACGGGCAATTACGCATTTGCTTGGACCGGAAGGATCGGGTGGGGCTGCCTTTCTGGATTCTCTCGCGCACGCGCTGGCCCTGGTTGCGAATGCAACAGGCGTCTCGGATGTGGTCCTGGCGGGCGACATCGATAGCGATTTCAACGAGTTGCGGGAACTCATCCTGGAACATGTTCAGCGGTCAGGCCCTGCTCGGCCACGTGCCTTCACTGAAATCTCCGTCAGGAAGACCGACAGTGGCGTGTGGTCCGTGTCGTCCGGGGCGTCGTACGCCGCGGTTCAACGGCTACTGCACGCACGGGAATTACCGATTGATACCATTGCGGCATCCGGTCCTGAGATAAGAGTGAGAGAGGCGTGATGACGATGAACGACGACTACGGCACAGACAGTCGCGATTCCGGCCTTTTCGAACAGGCCCGGGCGCTCGCGCATGAATTTGTCACCAAGGAAACTCCGTTTCACCTGGGAGCGTTGCCCACCGAAGGTTCGCATCCGATCACTCGCAACTTCAGTGACACAATTGAGCGGGACACCGTTGAAGGCGTCAAGCTGCTGCTTGCGGTAGATGGAGATCTTGCCCCCGTCGCGCGGCGTGTATTCCGTTCAGAAGAATACAGTCGGCTTGTGGCCGCAATCCTGGAGAGCGCGAGGGGACGGAGGAGGATCTGCTTTTCCGGATGTGGAAGCACCGGTCGACTCGCGATGTTGCTCGAGGAAATGTGGCGGCAATTCTGGGAGGATCAGGCGGGAGTAGAGCCCGGCTCGGCCGAGGCGGCCTATTCCCCACGGGAACAGACGCTGAATATGGCCAATCTTGCCTGCAGCATCATGACCGGAGGAGACCGCGCGCTTGTCCGGTCGGTGGAGAGCTTTGAAGATTATCCGGCTTTTGGCGCCCGACAGGTTGCCGACATGGAACTTGGGGAAGGCGATCTTCTCATTGCAATCACCGAAGGCGGAGAGACGCCGTCCGTACTCGGGTCCGTGGACGAAGGTCTGAGGCGCGGGTGCAGAGTGTTTCTCGTCTTCAACAACCCGGCGCAGCTCCTGCGTGAGCGAGTTGATCGATCGCGCCGGGCCATCGACAACCCTCACGTGACCGTGCTCGATCTCTGTACCGGAGCCATGGCCCTCTCGGGATCCACCCGGATGCAGGCAACCACCATGGGGATGCTGGTTATTGGCGCAGCCATGGAAGAGGGGCTCTCCCGGTTGACTGGTGACAATGCAATTGAGATCCGTCGGGAGTCCCGGGCCGGTGTCTTCGCGGACTTGGTTCAGAACCTCAATTCGTCACCGAATCTCCGGAGCATGGCAGGTCTTGCCGAACGCGAACGGCAGGTCTACGAGCGAGGGGGCCTCGTCACCTATTTCACGTCTCACTACTTGCTGGACCTTTTTTGCGACACAAGCGAGCGAACGCCAACCTTCATGCTACCTCCTTTTCGACCCTCGGACGACCATTCGTCCGCTCAGTCCTGGGCCTATGCGAAAGACCCGACGAGATCCAGCATCTCCGCTTGGCATTCCATGCTCAGGCGATCACCCCGTGGCCTGGACTGGGGAAGTGCCGATTACGAGGCACTGGGAGCGCCTGCCGTTTTCAGTGACCGGCCACCCGCGCTTGGCGTGCAGGAGATAGCTCGCTATGCCGTGGGCAGTGAGCCGGACGATGCAAGACCGGGCACCCATCCGAACTGGTGGCTTCACCTGACCGGTCCGGGTTGGGCGACAAGCTATGTGGCCGAGGCCGACACACTGAGGGTCGGCGGGGCGAGAGATTCGCACGCGCCATCGACCTTCAGTCTTGATGTTTCAACGGAAGACAGCCCAATTAACTTGTGGCAGCACCTGCTGATGAAACTCCTCTACAACACAGTCAGCACGGCGACGATGGGTCTCATGGGCAGAGTTCGCGGAAACTGGATGATTCAGCTCGATCCGACCAACAAGAAACTCATTGACAGGGGAAGTCGGATAATCGAGGAACTCGGCGGCATCGACTACGAACCGGCGTGCGCAGAACTGTATGTGTCCATTCTGTCCCGGTCACGGTTGTCGTCCGAAGGCGGTGAGACCACCACATCTCCAGTTGTGGCCGCCCTCCAGCGGCTCGGCGTCTGGGGCCCATAGATGGCGCGCGGCCGTGACCCGGCCGACACTCGGTTGGCTCTGAGCCCGGCCTTTGGTACTATGGGCACATGAAGGGGAAACAACCCCGATTTCCAAACAAGTTCGTCGTCATCGGCGTCATAACCCTGCTCCTTGGGCTGATGCTCCTCCTGTGGACCGTCGGCGAGTTGAAACACCCGGTCAATCTCTGGCCCGCCGGTTTGCTCATCGCGGGGCTCGTTCTGCTCTACTTCAGGGTGTTCCACACGGGTCCGGACTCGTATCTGTTCCTTGGCATCGCGTCGTTCTTGAGCGGGCTCCTCCTTCTGATCACGAAGCTTGTGGTGCCCCTTGAACTGACGGCCATCTGGCCGTTCTTCATGACGATCTGCGGGCTGGCGTTGCTCGTCTACGGTTTGCGCAAGCGCGGTTACACCCGTTTAAGCCTTGCCGTTCCCGGAGTCGCCACATTGTTGCTTTCATTTCTCTTTCTTCCATTCAGCCTTGGGATCATCAAGCGGCCTTTTGCCGAGGTCGTCACGGATTGGTGGCCGCTGGTTCTGGTCGTGTTGGGGATCGCTCTCCTGGTCCTCCACCTGGTCCGGGAGAAAGCAGAGCGCCAATAGCAGTGCACGGTCGGCTTGACTTTTTGATAGATTAGGGGCCATTCATGGAGAACAAATATCCAAATTGTGCCGGGGTTGAGACTTCGGACAGCCAAAGGAGAAAGTAATGCAGAAGTACGTGTGCGACGTCTGTGGCTATATCTATGACCCGGAAGAGGGTGATCCGGACAACGGCGTTGCTGTGGGAACGGCGTTTGCCGACATTCCCGAGGACTGGGTCTGCCCGATGTGTGGAGCTCCGAAGGAAGACTTCTCGCCGGAGGAATAGAGTCTGACCTCTCCCGCGCATTTGCGCGGCGAGGCTATCCGAACAGTGCGGCCTGTCTCTTGTAGTGGTCTTCCGCCACAATGCAGGCCATCGCCTCCACCACCGGCACAATCCGCGGACAAATGCATGCATCATGACGGCCTTCAGTGACGATTGTACGCTCTGCTCCCGAAACATCTGTGGTTTTCTGCTCGCGTGCAATGGAGCTGGTGGGTTTCACCGCCAGGCGGAAGAGGATCTCATTCCCGGTTGAAATGCCGCCGATGATGCCGCCGGCATTGTTGGTGAGAAATCCATCCGAGGTCATCTCATCATTGTGTTCACTTCCGGTCATCTCGGCCGCCGAAAATCCGGCGCCAAACTCAACGCCTTTCACCGCGCCGATTGAGAGCATCGCGTGGGCAAGTTCCGCGTCCAGCTTGTCAAAGACCGGCTCTCCGAGTCCGGCCTGAATTCCACTGATCCGGCACTCAACGACTCCTCCGACGCTGTCGTTGTCTTCCATCACCTTTGCAATTCTGTCCATCATGCGTGCCGCCGCCTTTCCATCGCATGCCCGCATTGGATTCCTCTCAATCTGGCTCGGGTCAAACTCTTCGCACGCTACACCGCCCGCGCGCAGCGTGTACGCGAGAACTGACACTCCTCGCTGGTGGAGAAGCTTTTTTGCCACAGCTCCGGCGGCGACACGACCGGCCGTCTCCCGTCCGCTCGCTCGGCCGCTGCCGCGCCAGTCTCGAATGCCGTACTTCTGAAAATAGGTGTAGTCAGCGTGGCCTGGGCGGAACATATCCTTGATGTCGTCGTAGGCAGATGGGTCCGCATCTGAGTTGTAGAGAATCATTATCAGCGGTGTGCCGGTTGTTCGTCCGTCGAAGATGCCGGACAGGATCTGCACAGTGTCCGGTTCATTGCGTGGTGTGGTCATGAATCCTTGTCCAGGTTTACGCCGATCCAGCTGAGTCTGAATATCCTCGCAACTAAGCGGCACCTGCGGAGTGACGCCGTCAACCACCGCCCCGACCGCACCGCCGTGAGACTCGCCGAATGTGGTAACTCTGAAGAGGTGACCGAAGCTACTTCCCGCCATGGATATGCTCCTCAATTCGCAATATGACTTCCGTTGCCGCTTCCGTCGGCTCTCCATCGCCGACCTCCACCACAATATCGGACATCTCGCGGTAGAGGATTGAACGCCGTCGGTGGAGGTCCTCGAACTCGTCCCTCGCTTCAGCCGTGGTACTTGCCGACATGAAAGCCGGTATCCCGTTCCTGATGATCCGATTGAAAAGCAGTTCGGGATCCGCATCGAGCGCCACGGCGACCCCCAACCGCAATTGGGCAACCGCCTCGGCGTTATCGCACAGCCCACCGCCTGTTGCTATAACAACCAGTTTGGGACTTCGGGCCGCGTTGCTGCAAGCATCCGCCTCGAGTCGCCGAAAGGTCTGCCCGTCATCGCGTCGATATATCTCTCGCACGACCAGCCGCTCTCCGAACTCGGCAGCGTACATTTGCTCAATCTCCTCGTCAATGTCAATCAAGCCGCGATTCATCCTGCCGGCGATTAGCTTCGCGAGGTGGCTCTTTCCAGTATGCTTGACGCCGACGAGGAAGATAGGCTGGGAATCACGGTTGTGGTCCATCACGGGTTTAGTGTAGCGGCTCAGGGGGCGGGAGAAAATACTCTGAGAACTCCAACTCACTCTCGAGGCGACGCCTCACAAACAGAATGTTTCCTTCGCCGACGAACTCCATTCGCGTCATATACCACCTACCTTCGCTGTCCGTCTCGAACGTTTGAATCATCTGGAACACGTCTATGAAACCGGGAAGCGGTTCGATACTCGCCGTGAGTTTCACGGGAGCTCCAGTTTCCTCAGCGAGCCAAACAGTGCCGGTCGTCATGTTTTCGCCGCCAGTGGATTGTTGGAAGAGATGGATTCGTGTCCGTACACCGCCAATGGTTTCCGACCGCCCTGTGTCAATGACCGTGACTCTAACCTGTTCGGATGGATCAAAGGGGCTCTTCTGCAGTCCGGCAAATGGGGAGTCGCTCTGCTCATCCCCACCCCCTCCCCCAAACGGGGCGCCGGATACCGTATCGTTCCGGCGTTTTTCGGTGATGTCCTCTCCATTTTTGGACGCATAGGTGATACGGCTTTCCACCTCACCAGACGATCCTACATCGACCGCTATCTCTCTCCGTTCGGACGATACGAGCCCGCCTCGCCCGTTGTACTGATCAAATTGAACGTTCATGCGTCCCGGCAGCAAGTCGCCATAGGCATCATAGAGATCAACGGCTCGATCCCAGAGTTCGCTGGATATTGCAGCACCCGCAGAGACAACCAGCATGAAGGCCATGCAGGTGATTCGGACAACGACTCGATTCATGACATCCAATGATACCGCGTTCCGGCCTTTGTGGCTGCTATCAGGCTCGGGGGCTCTGTGTCCACGGGAGCGGTTCCGGTTTCGAGATCACAAACCCCTGGGCGTAGTCCACTCCCATGTCGGTCAGCATCTCCCGAATGCGCTGTGTATGAACGTACTCGGCTATGGTCAGCATGCCCATGGTGTGTCCGATATTGTTGACCGCCTCGACCATAGCGCGATCAATCGGGTCCGCCTCGATGTCCTTGACGAACGATCCATCGATTTTCAGGTAATCCACCGACAGTCGCTTCAAGTATGCAAACGACGAAAACCCGTTTCCGAAGTCATCCAGCGCAAATGTTGCACCTTCAGCCTTGAGCCTGTCGACGAACACTGTTGCCCGGGCAAAATTCTGAATCGCACTGGTCTCAGTGACCTCAAAACAGAAGTGCGATGCAGGAACCTCATGCTTGTCTATCATCGCGAGGATATAATCCATAAGGGTCGTATCCGCGAGTGATGATCCGCTGAGATTGACGCCGGTGACCGGGAGGTCCTCCCCGGTCTTCAGGCGTTGTTTGACATATTCGAACGCCGCATTGATCACCCATCGGTCTATTGACGGCATCAACTTGTAGCGCTCGGCCGCCGTGATGAACTCCCCAGGTTGAACCAGTGTTCCGTCACGATTCCTGAGCCGCAGCAGAATCTCGATTTTGTTCTCGCCAATCTCTCCGAGCGGGAGAATATCCTGGAAATAGGGTACAAATCGATCTTCGTCCAGCGCGCTTGTCAGCCTTGATATCCACTGCATTTCTCCCTTGCGCTTCAGGAAGACATTATCTCTCTGTTGATACGCCCGGACCGTGTTCCCGCCATGTTCTTTGGCCAGCGCGCATGCATCATCGGCCGCGGCCATGATGTCAATCACCTTGCTGTTTTCCCTGGAGATGCTCGCGAGTCCGATGCTCACCGAGATATTGTAGCTGTTTGGCTGCCAGATGAACTTCCTGTTCAGCTGATTCACAATCTTCTCGGCCAGCTCCTGCCCATCTTCCGGCGTTTGATCCAGAACGATCAACCCGAACTCATCGCCTCCCAGCCGGCCAAGAATGTACTCCCTTTCCAGGAGCGACTCGACTTCCTCTACCTGCTGGCGCAAGAGTTCGTCTCCGGCGGCGTGGCCACACACGTCGTTGATCAACTTGAATTGATCGATGTCGATGAACATGAAGCTGTGCCGGCGATCCTCGCGACGAACCTCCTCGGCGAGCAGCTTGAGCTGAGTGGCAAGTTCATCCCGATTGATCAGTCCCGTCAGCGCGTCATGGCTCGCCTGGTAGGTTACTCTTTCGTTCAGGCGTTTGAGGTCGGTCACATCGCGGAAAGCAAGAGTCTGTCCTTCAAATTGACCGCGATCTCCGTGTGTTTCGGCGAGGCTTCCCTCAACGTGAATCCGTGCGCCATGACGGTTCTTGAGATACACGGACTCGAATACCTGGGCACGGGCTGATCCGACGGTGCCCGCGGCCGGGAGGGCAATCGCTTCCTCCGTTGGATCGGCG
>DAOWMR010000154.1 GCA_030642995.1 Spirochaetales bacterium | reverse complement strand
GAGAGTCTCCTGTGCAGTCCGCGCGGCCGAACGGAGTTCCGCCGGAGAATCGGTGCGGTGCCATTTGATCAGCCCGTCCAACGCCACGCGGCGAAGGAGAAAAGCCTGAATCGGACTCGGGGGCGAGGGCTCGCGGGATTCGGCCAGCGGTCGGAGAGCACGCAGACATCGGTCCGTGACGGTATTGATGGTATCCCACCGTTCCGCCGGGTCCGGCCAGGCGAGCGACCTGAAGGTGAGCGCGCGGAACTGGGCCGGAAGGGCGGAGAGCGCGGCCGCATCAATCCCGGGAATCGCGCAAGCGGCCGGGGAGGGGATAAGGCGGTGCACGCGCTGTCCTGGGACGCCCATCATGCGTTCAAACGAGCGTGCGTAGACCTGCAGTGCCCGGTTGGAGCGCCAGGAGTTTGAGAGCTCGACCATGTCTGCCAATTCTTGGTACATCCGGGTGAGCGGCGGAGCCAGCCGGGTTCCCTCGAGAGCCCGGTAAACCTCCGCGACGTGAGGACGCGCATGGCTCCGAAGATGGCGCCAGGCGAAGTCCATTCCGGTCACGACGACCGGCCACCGTTGAAATGCCAGAGCCAGATGTATTGCCGTGCCCACCACCGTGCCGTGAGCCGGTACGCTGGTTGGTCCGGTGGACAGATGCTTATAGAGCATGAACTCGACAGGGTCGTCGTGACTGAGGGGCCAGACCGGCGCCCTGTCGCCTACTCCCCGGGAAGCCGTCAGCGGCGCAGCAATCGGATAGAGACTGTTTCCGCTGACAATGGCCGCGCGGAGGTATTCAGAGGCGTAGACGGCTGCGTCGGTGGATACGATGAGGTCAGGCTCCAGTCCGCGGGCGAGGATTGCTTCCAGCGCGGATCCCATCACCCAGAGTGAAACCCTCGATCTCATTGGAGTGATCACATCGAGTCCTTCTTCCAGGGATGGCCCGGCTGCTGCGATCACACATGCAGAAACCCCGGCAGTGTCATCCGGCCGTGGGGCAACGGGCGTCACGAGATTTGAGAAGTTCCTGACCAGATTGGAGAGCCACCGCCTTCCATTTGCACCCTCGGTCAGGAGACTTGCCTGATGCCGGCGCACCACTTCGGCTACTGCCCTTCGAACCTGGTCGGCCTGGCCTGAGAAGCATGACGCCGCCGGCGGCCACTCGATCACGGCCAACGAGCTTGTCTCGATTTCATTCAGAGCGGACGACAGGAAGGTTGCCGGATCCGATTCCGATTTCGGATGCCAGGCGACATCTCCCGAATCAATGGCATTCCGACGGCACTCGGACGAGAGGAACATTGAGATGACACGACAATCGGGACGCCTGTCGGAAATAGCGCGGATGAGGTAACCCAGACCCGGCCCAATCAGGATAACTGTCCGCGGGATCTCGGCCAGTTCAGCAAGGATGTAACGCTCGGCTTCTCGCTCAGGATCAAATGATGAGTGAAGTTGCTTACCCCCGTATGAAGCGGAGAGTGATCCGGTTCTACTGGGGTATCTATCGAGCATGCTACATGAGTGCGCGCGCCAGCTGCAGCAGGTCTGCGCCGTCTGCCGGATACTCCCTGGACTGGAATCGAAGAACCGGCACATCGCTGACTTCCGGCAGAAGTTCGGCGATCGTGGCGCCAATATGATACACGATCAGCTCAAGATCATCTTCGAGTGCGCCGTGGAGACAGATCAGAAGTTGATTCTGATCAAGGTCGCAGACGATCCCCGTAGATGCAAACAGAGAGGCAACAATCCGCAGGATGTCCTGCCACACGCGATAGGGATCAAGATGTTCATTTGCAGTGGCCACTTGCGAAACGATGTCGGCAAGGCGAAGGAGAATGAGATGAACCCCTCGCGGTGCACGCTCGGTCAGGCGTTCAGCTACCAGAGGCAACTCGCCGGCCTTGAACACCACCGCGTGGCGGATGACGTCCGAGTATCGGAGCCGCTGCTTTTGAACCACCTGTGCCGCCGGTTCGCCGACGGCCGCAAGGATAAGCCTCAGGAACTCAGAATGCTGATTGAAATAGGGGGTCTCGAGGAGCAGAAGAACCGCCTGAACACCACCTGTACTCACGAACGGAAACAGCAGGAGGCGTTCCAGCTGGGACGCCTCTCTCCGGGAGAAGTAGGGCGTGAAGCTCCGAACTTCATCGTTCTCCCAGATGATCCCTGATGGACCACGAGTCCGGATGGCGTCTACATCCTCGTCCGGAATGCGCAGACGGTGAAGCGTTGTCATGTCAATGCCGATGGATGCCCAAGGGACAAAGAGGTTCTCATCGTAGTCGGGTAGCAGGATAGCCCCCTTGCTAATCTGCAAGGTACTCACCAGCAAACTGAACAAATGGGCGGGAAGCTGAATACTCTCAGGCAGCTCGGGCAGGCGGTGCAACAGGGTGGTGACCGCCGATTCCGGATCTAGGCTGCCCTCTTCGAGAACCGCTGCAAGGGCTTTTTTTTTTCGGCTTCTATCTGCGCCGGGTCAGCCGGTTGGGCAGGCAGTTCACCGGTCAGGGTAAAATCACCGGCATTCTTCTGCGCAGCACTCCGAAGCTCAAGCGCTCGCTTGAGCAGTCCGTCACCGGCCACGGTTCCGGTCTTGCTGAGTATTCGACTCATCAGGCCCATTACTGCTCCAGTCCTAACTCTTCAAAAAGTCGGCGGTACACAGTGAAATGGTCGCTCTGCGCAAACTCCTGGATCTTTTCTTCCGGTAGTGACTCAAGCAACTGATCCATATATCTCAACACGCTGCGGAGTTCGCTCTTGAGATTGTCGGGAAGCGCAGTGTCTGTTTCCGGGATGGACTGTGGGATAGCAGGTTCGGACGGGAGAGCCTCTACAGGTAAATCAGGCTCCGGGGGCAGATCCATCTCCGCCGACAGATCAACCGCTGATTCATCGCTCGGAGCCAGTTCTTCAAGCGGCTCCACATCAAGAACGAGATCCTCGTCGGATGACACGGAAGTTCCATCTGGAACAGGGGTTTCATCGCTGAAATCCAGATCCGTCAGCTCACCCTGTGCGATCTCCGTGAACGATTCGGTCACATCTTCGAGCTCTTCGATGTCGGCCAACTCGGCGTCGATATCCATGCCGGCAAGAACCTCTACCTCGTCCTCGGAGCCTTCAAGGGCAATTGAATCATTCGAGTCAAGATCAATTTCAATCGCGTCTGTTTCCCTGGGAGGTTCTTCGAGCGAGATTTCGGTGATCGGAGTCGCCGGTTCATCCGCTTCCGGCACGAGTTCGTCGAGAGTCGGGGCGCCTGCCGGGCCAATCAGATCTTCAATGTCGGTTGATTGCCCTGACTCCTCGGTGAATTGGGCAGTATTCATGATGTTGTCCAGCTCCGTGCCGGTCAACGCAATTGTCTCGTCGTCGTCTTCTGATCCTTCAAAGAACCCGCCTGCTTCCTCTTCCTCTCTGGTCCCTGCAGGTGTTGGTGCTGTCCCCGCAGGCAGGTCACGGAGCTCGCCGAGTTCACGCTTGAGGTCTCCAAGCTCGGAACGAATGGACGCCAGTTCCCGTTCGATGTTTTCGAGAAGATTCTTTGACGGGCCGGCGATTGTATCATCGGCTGCCGTATCCTCGGCACCCGACAGGTCCAAGAGGTTCTCTTCGGTATCCATTTCCTCGAGTAGATCGCCTTCCGGTTCCTCGTCAAGGTTCAGGAAATCTTCTATTCCGGATTCCACAACTTCCTCGTCGGGCGGCTGCGGCTCGCTTTCAAACCCTTCGTCCAGCGTGAGCTCGGTAAGCTCTTCCTCGTCGGGCAGTTCAGGAAGCTCTTCCTCGTCCGCCGACAGAGAGGTCAGATCAAGTTCCTCAACCTCTTCCAGTTGCTCGGCCGCACCTGGGGCCGATTCTTCAAAAGAGTCTACGTCCAGATCGTCCAGGTTCAGAGTGAGATCATCCAGATCATCGGGGAGTTCTTCTTCGAAGTTCAGATCATCGTCAACAACGCCACCGCCATTTCCCGCCGACGAGCCTGTCGGCTCTGATGCAATCTCTGTCGGAACAGCCTCTTCCTCGGCAAGATCCTCAAGGGTCAGATCTTCCTCCAGGTCGGCCGGCTCATCTGCGCCGTCCGCAGGCTCAACTGAAATTGCATCTGGTTCAACCTGTAACTCGTCCAGCACATCCACGCCGAGCTCGTCGCTTTCCGGGCCGAGGTCAATGGTGAGATCGTCGTTTTCGAGGGTGAGCAGATCGGAATCTCCGAGATCCGTGGTGGTTTCCGGGGCAGTCGGTTCCTCATCCAGTTCGAGGTCCAAGGTCTCGATATCGCCCCCGGGCGCCGCTGCAAACTGTTTAATGTCGCTTTCGGATTCAGCGTCAAGGGTGTCCAGCGACACCTCCTCGAGCTCGTCGGACAGGATCTCGAGATCTTCTTCCTCGACCGGCTCTTCCAACGTGAGCAGTTCAGGCTCGGCGTCGGCGAGGGCTTCCTCACTCAGATCGTCCAAGGAGAACGCCTCATCTTCGGCCTCGGCTTCGATCACATCTTCGGGCCCGGCTTTCACCCAGACGCCGTACTGCTCGAGTTCGCTCTCGTCGACCGAGTGATTCGTCTCTTGCTGGTTCTGTTCCTCACTCACTGCCATTACCTCTCCTGGATTGAGACGTCCACGCAACTAGCCTATCGGCAGTCGATTGGCGGGTTCTGACATAATAAACATAGATTACATACCACCTGTATGGTTGTCAACAATGGCTCAAGCCCCCTTTGAGCGGGGCCGTTACTCTAGTCGATGAAGGTGTCTCATCTCGTAACCGCAGCCCTCGTGTCGGTAGTGGTCGTTTTTGCCGGTAATTTGCTCGTGGCCCCCTACGGCTCCGAAGGGTACACAGCCCTGAATGAGCACAGGGTCCGGCTTGAGACGAACATTGAAGAGTTGAACGCCTTGCATACCACGCTTCGGGCGCGTATTGAGTTGCTTGCTCGCAATTCCGACGCCGTTCGAGTTGAAGCACGTAACCTCGGCTACTATACCGCGAACGAAACGGTCATTCGCATTGAGAATGCCTCGCGGCCGCCAATTCTGCAGAGCCCGGGGCGCGTGATCCTTGGCGTACCTGACCACACCGATCGTCGGGCGCTTGTTCGCCTGATTGCCCTCCTCTCAGGAGTTGCCGCATTTGTTGCGCTTCTCCTGATCGAGCCCCCCGTTACTCACCGATCAATCAGCCGCCCCTCCAGGTAGTAGCGCTTCTCTACTGCCTCGCCGAGAGAGAATGCCTTGCGAGGAAGCACCCCCCGCTTGGAGACGGTCGGGAAGAGCATGCCTGGATCGAACTCGGGCATGAGAAGTACCACATGGCCTTCCTGACCGCCAAGTTGGATGCTCGTATCCCAACCATGAATATAATCGATATTCACATCCTCCCCACTGTTCAGGTATTCCTGAATAGCGGTCACCGGTAACTCCCGACTCTCCTTCAGCGTGATGAGCCCGGATTGATCGCCCGCAATATAGCCAACGGCGCCCGTGCTATGGCGAAGGGCGGTTCGTAGTTCGCCCACTGAGTACTCCGTGACCTCTGATCCAATTTGCGCGCGGAGATCCTCCAACCACTGGTCCCGGTTCTCCACTCTGATGAGCCGGTGGATAGGCTCAAATCGAAGGCCGGGATCGTAGAGGTTGACAACCTCCACAAGTGCGTACCGCGCCGGGTGATCGGGTGCGACGGAGGGCCTCATCTTGTCCCATACCTGCTTTGCGGCGGCCAGCGAATGGTTACCATCGCCAACAGCGAAGAGAAAGGGCTTCTTGCCCTTGGCGCGACTGAAGAGTGTCTCCAGCGCCTCGGCAACACGGTCCAGGGCTGAACCGGTTATGTGGTAACCGGTGATGCTCCCCCCCCCGAGCATGAGTTCAGTGCTGTAAAGCTGGGGCGGGTCAGATTCGGAGAGGCTTCCGAACACGAGGTCATCCGGGTCGTCAATAAGCACGAGAACGTGGGGAATTTCCATCGGGGCGCCACTACGGATTCTCACGCGAGCAGGGAGACGCTCCAGGATCGTTCGCTCGGTGGCCCTGATGATACTGTCCGCACCCGGATTGAAATCGTAGCTGTCAAGATCAATGGCGAGCATCAGGCCATTTCGTTCGGACACGTGCGGCGTACTGCGAACCGTCAATACGAAGCCCGGTTCCATTTCGCGCACCACGCCGGTCGTGAGGTAGTCTCGCATGGCTGTCTGAATGCACTCGATGCGGTCCCGCGCATCGGGATCCTCAAGGTACACCTCCGGGAAGATGAGATCGAGCGTAGAGGGGGCATCCTCAACCACGCTCGCGACTTCTTCCCAATAGTCGGGTTCCGAGGTGTGCTGATCACACGCGATGACGGCCCAGCGGTAGAGATCAACATCCTGGTTCGGGAGAAGCAATTTGGGAACGTGGATGCCCAGTTTCCCGAGCCGTTCCCGGATAGCGTCGTTCATGGGGGACAGCATATCCGCACGAACCGCAGTCGGCAAGCGGCCTAGTGCCTGCGGCGGATCAGATAGCCCGGTTCCACGGGGACGCTCGGCTCTATCAGGCCTCCGGCATGATGGGTCACCTTGGCGGTTGGTTGCGCCGCTTGATCGTACAGCGCAAAGGAATCGTCTGGAACTGATGGGACATCGGGTCCGATGAACTCAATTTCCTCGTCAGTTCCGAAGCCGTTCTTGACGTCAAGTTGGTAACGAGATCTCGACACCCTCT
>DAOWMR010000181.1 GCA_030642995.1 Spirochaetales bacterium | reverse complement strand
TGAGCGGTTGGCAAGGCAGAATGTCGATACCGGAATGGGCATTGAACGCACCATTACGATTCTGCAGGGCAAGAAGAGTGTCTATGACACCGAGCTCTTCACCCCGATCATCTCGCTGATCGAGGGCATGATCGGAGTACGCTACGGCGAGAGTGAAGAGGTGGATGTATCAATCCGCATTATCGCCGACCACCTCAGAACCGCGACACATATCCTCGGTGATGAAGCCGCGGTCAGCCCGACCAATGTTGGTCAGGGGTACATACTCCGGCGGCTGATTCGACGGGCCGTGCGCCACGGCCGGAAACTTGGTTTGGATGGGCCGTTCATCTCAAAGCCTGCCGAGATCGTCATTGACCTGTACTCCGAGTCGTATCCGAACCTGGTCGCGAAGCGTGATGAAATACTCCTGGAGTTACGGGCTGAGGCCGAGAGATTCATGGATACGCTCCGAAAGGGTGAGCACGAATTTGAGAAGATGCTCCCCAATCTGCTGAAGAACCCCCGGAAGATCATTCCCGGACGCCTTGCCTTCCAGCTCTACGACACCTACGGGTTCCCGATTGAAATCACCGAAGAACTTGCGGCCGAGCACGATTTATCTGTTGATCGCAAGGGCTTTGACGAAGCGTATCGAAAGCACCAGGAAAAAAGTCAGACCGCTTCGTCGGGCGTGTTCAAGGGCGGACTGGCCGATCACACGGAAATGACGACAAGGCTTCACACCGCCACGCATCTTCTCCATCAGGCGCTTCGCGACGTGCTCGGCGATCACGTCGGACAGAAGGGGAGCAACATCACCCAGGAGCGACTCCGGTTTGACTTCACTCATCCGGAGAAGATGACGCCGGATGAACTCAAGCAGGTCGAGTTAACCGTGAATAACCAGATTGAACGGGATCTGCCGCTCGATTTTTCCGAAATGACGTTGGAAGAGGCAAGGAACACGGGCGCGATCGCACTCTTCGGAGACAAGTACGACGAGATTGTGAAAGTGTACGCGATCGGTGACTACTCGCACGAGGTGTGCGGCGGTCCCCATGTTGCCTCAACGGCTGAACTCGGGCACTTCCGAATCGTCAAAGAGCAGAGCTCGTCTCACGGCGTACGACGGATCAAGGCTGTTCTGGAGTAATTCGCTATTGGCTAGTTGAGTTCGATTCTGGCAAGGAGTTCGTCCACGTACGAGTTGTGGATGCCTGTCTTCTTGAATTCTTTGAGAACTGCGAGCGCGTCGTCGCGCTGATCCATCTGCAGGTACGCCTGTGCGAGTTCCTGATAGACCCGCGGGTTCCGTGGTTCCCTCTCCATCAGGGTTGTGAGGCTCCGTATGGCTTCTTCAGGGGCGCCTCGCCGGCGATTAATGAGCGCAATTCCAAGAACTGCGTACACATCAAACTCAATATTCAACGCCTTCTCGTAACAGGCTTCCGCGCGATCCAGTTCGCCCATGACCCGATGGGCATCACCTGCTCGGGTGAGGATGACCTTGTTCGTCGGGTCTGCTTCCAGGATCTGATTCCAGAACCGAAGACTCTTTTCCGGATCGTTGAGACCGCGATAGCAATCGGCAAGACCGAAGAGCGCATAGAAATTGCCACGCTCGCGCTCAAGCGCATCCTCGTAGTAGGGGAGGCCGTCCTTGAACCGCTTGAGCTTGCGATAACAGTTACCAATTGAGGTGAGAACACGGATATCGACCTTGTCCTGGTCAATCTCGTGCATCCGCTTCCAGTATTCGAGAGCCCGATCATATTCCTTGAAATCGAAGTGGAGGTGGCCGAGGCCGATCAGGGCATAGGGATTGTCGGTCTCAAGCTGAAGAACCTGCTGATACAGTTCGCGCGATCTGTCGTGGACCTTGGTTTTCCGATAGACGTCCGCCACGCGGGTCAGTACCGTGACGTTTGTGTCATCCTGCCGGAGGTATCGCTCCCACGCCGCAATCGCCTGAGTGTAATGCTTCAGCGACTTGTGGCTGTCCGCCAGCCCGAAAAGGGCATAGGTATTATCGGGATCCGATTCCAGACAGAGCCCGTAGTGTCCAATGGCGGACTGGTAGTCGTCCCGTTTTCGGGCCGCATCTCCGAGTCCGACGAGTGCGTAGCTGTTTGTCGGTTCCTTTTCCAGCACTTTCCTGAAGCTGTCTTCCGCTTCCTCGATCCTGTTTTCCCGCAGCATCTGATAGCCGTGCTGCGAAATCGCCGCGATGTCTTCGTCGTGTTCGGGCATCACGCGTCGTCCTTCAACCAGCTCCGAACTACTCCCGCCATGCGTTCCACGAGGTAGTCTGTCTTGCGGTGGTCGGGCGCCAGCCAGTACATCCGGAATGCTTCCAGAATCTGCTGTTGGTTGGAGTAGTAATTGCCCAGTCGCATGAGCCCGTCGGTATACCCGGTTGTAAGGAAGATCCGCTTCGCCTCTTCGTACTTGCCACTGTTGAAGAATTCGTTCCCACGGCGGATGAGAGCGGCTCGCCGGCCACCATCGAGGGCGGGACGATCGGTGGTCTTGAGGAAGCCGGGAGCGCAGAGCGAGTCCTTGAACACGCCGCGGTGATCCGGCACTATATGCTCCCCTTCGTGGACATCCCGTGCTCCGTTGCCGGAGCGTAGGCAATTGAAATGGCCTTCCCGAGCGCCTTGAAAAGCGCTTCGATCATGTGGTGGGCGTTTTCCCCGTGGCGGCAATCAAGGTGGAGCGCAATCTTCGCAGATGCCGTCAGACCGAAAAAGAACTCCCGGAAGAGCCACATCGGAAACTCGCCGCTGTAATCCTGGGGAAATTCCGGGTGGTAGTGCAGAGTCGGCCGGCCACATACATCTATGGTTGCCTCGCTCAGGGCTTCGTCCATGGGGATCACCGCATGGCCGAATCGATTGACAGGACCGCCGTCTCTGAATATCTGGTCAAGGCACGATCCGAGGACAATTCCCGTGTCTTCCACGAGATGGTGGGGGTCAACGGTGACGTCACCGGAGGCCGACACCACGAGTCCGATCCTTCCATGAAATGCAAGCGCGGTGAGCATGTGGTCCAGGAACGGCAACCCGGTTGAGACTTCCGGTTCCGTTGTACCATCCAAGGTCACGGTAATCGTGATATCCGTTTCTTTCGTTGTTCGGTTGATTGTCGCCGTTCGGCCCATGAATCGCTCCTACCGAAGAGTATCGACCAGTGCATCTATGCTCTTGTAGTGAAACTTGTAGTAGGCGGGGTTGGCTATGAGCACGACGGAGACCGTAGCGAGTTCCTCCACGATCTTGAGGTCATTCGCCTTCAGGGTGCTGCCGGTTTCCACGAGATCCACAATGTACGGGGTCAGGCCCAGAACCGGCGCCAGTTCCACCGATCCGTCGAGGCGGATGATCTCACACGGAATACCACGATCCTGGAAGTAGTCATGCGTGAACCGGGTGAACTTGCTGGCAACCCGCAAGCGGTGCGCATCTCCGTCCGGCCGGTAGTCCGTGCGACTCGCAAGGCACATCCGAGTCTTGCCGAAGGGCAACTCCATGAGCCTGAAGAACCGATAACCGTTCTCGTAGATGACATCGGTGCCGCAGACCCCGAGTCCCGCAATGCCGTGGTGAACGTAGGTGGGCAGATCGGAATTCTTGACGAGCATAACCTGGAGCCGTCCGCCGGGATCCTCAGCCACGAGCTTCCGGCCCTTGAATCGGATCTCATAGCCTCGAGAGAGCAAGAGCTCCTCGGTCCGTTCCTGGAGCCGCCCCTTGGGAATGGCGAGTGTCAGTGGTGTGGCATCCTGATTTCGAGTTGTCACAGGCGAACCACCTTGCCCTGAGTGCGCAGCAGATCAGCGTTCCGGACACGGTCCCGAAACGATCCACCGTCGGCAGTCTCAATGTGTGGCATTTGGGGGAGATTTCCCGGCGGTAGGCGGGATTGTAGTCTCCGGAGCATGAGAGAGAAGCCTATCGACGGGGCGTTGGACCCGAAGCGTCCAAGGAGTTCGTCGTACCGACCTCCGGAGGCAACCGGTGCATCGGTACCCTCGTCATAGAGGTGAAAGACAATTCCCGAGTAGTAGTCCCGGTCTCCCACTTCCGATAGATCTATCCGAACTCGGTCTTCGTGGCCGATGGCCGAGAGCTCATCGGTGAGAGCGAGGAGGTGGAGCAACGCCTCATGTTCTGCCGGCCGCAATGCTGCCGAGGCAACGATCAACTCCCGTAACTCATCCGCAGGTCCGATGAACCTGTACAGTTGAATCACCGAATCAATCCGTTGCGGATCCGCCCCATCATTGGCAAGCAGCCGGCCTGCGGCATCCCATTCTCGTTCCTCAATGGCACGGGCAAACCCATTGCTCTCACTTGACGCACGCAACAGGGCCCTGCTTCCCACGTGCAGAATCGAGGACGGGGCGCCGAGGCCGTCGACAGCCTCCAGCAGGAGCAGGATGATCTCGGCGTCGGCCTCAACTCCGGCGGTTCCGATGAGTTCGGCGCCAATCTGGAAGAATTCGTTTTTGGAGAGATCATTCGGATCCTCGTGTCGGAGGATTGTATCTCCGTAGTAGACACGAACCGGCAGATCGTGTTGTTGCACGATCATACCCATTTGACGCGCCAGGAAGAGAGTGATGTCCGAGCGAAGAACCAGGATCTCGCCGTCACGGTCCACGAGCCGGTAGGATGCTTTGGCCACATCGTCGTCCAGTCCGCGATAGAGATCATGGAAATCGAAGACCGGGGTCTGCACCGGGAGAAATCCCCACGACGAGCAGATGTTCTCAAATCGTCTCAGGAGTTCGCGATGAGCGTAGGCTTCTTCGAGATAGAATGCTTCGGTCCCCTGCGGGATGCGAAGCTGTTGGTTTGACACGACAACTCTCCGTGTGGCAAATATACCAGATCGACTTCATTTCGACATCGGGTTACCCAGGGCAAGCGCACATCGATATTCATCATGGGTGCTTGCGCATGCAAGAAGGACCCTGCGCTTGTCCTCGCAAGGCCTGCGGAGACACTTCGGGTCCTTCTTGCATGCGCAAGCACCACCCATTCCCCAATGTGCGTTTGCCCTGCGCGTGTTCGCAGCGTGTCGTTGCGGTGTGCCCGAGCAACACCCATGCGGCGCCCCCATCCCCTCACGGCGAATACTCTATCTGCGCGAGGATCATCGAACCGCCGGCCGGAACGGTGGTCATGAACCCTGCTCCAAGTGAGAAGTGCCAAACTGATGGAAAGGTGAGCAGAAATCCCATGGCACCGGCAACGGTGCCAGCCGCGGCAGCGTGAGAAAGATCATGAACGGCGTGATGGTCATTCTCCACGAGGCTTTCATAGAGCGCATCATTGATCGGAATCCAAGCGAGCAGCTCCCACGGCTTAGAAATCAGGACCAAGAGTGTGGGGATCTGATGATGCCTGGTTGTGCTTCCGCATTCCAGCCGTACTACGAGCGCACCGTCGTGGGAGAACAAGTCGACTACCAGAAGCTCTACGAGCTTCAAGCCAAGCTGGACTCCTTCCAGGTCTACTATCCGGAGGATGTGGACCGGTTCTCGAAGGTATTTTTCGATCCAAATACCGGCGCCAGACAACTGAAGGGTAGCCGCATCAATGCCGCTCTTGACCCTGCCGTGGACCGTTTCAGCCACAAAGACGAGACCGAGCAGGAGGAGTTCCGCACTACGCTGATTGCGTTCATCAATCTCTACGCATTCCTCGCGCAGATCATCCCGTTCCAGGACTCCGATCTGGAGAGGCTCTACTCATTCCTCCGCCTCCTCAAGCTGAAACTCCCTGGCAAGAGCCGTGCATCCATCTACGATATCGAAGGAGATGTCGCACTCAAATACTATCGATTGCAGATGGTCGCGGAGCGCAGCATCAAACTCGAAAAGGGCCATGAGGCGCCACTCGATGGCCCATCCGACGTCGGAACGGCGGACCAGGAAACACCCAAGGAAGAACTGTCGCGAATCATTGATGCCCTCAATGAGAAGTTCAAAACCGATTTCACCGTCGCGGACGAACTCTTCATGGACAGTGTCAGAGAAGACGCCGTTCAAGACCAGCAGGTCAGAGATGCTGCCATCGTCAACACAATGGACAACTTCGCCCACTTCTTCAAAGAACGGGTGGGCGACATCTTTGTGGACCGGATGGAGCAGAACGAGACTATCACCGCCCGCTTCCT
>DAOWMR010000357.1 GCA_030642995.1 Spirochaetales bacterium | reverse complement strand
GGAGATCGTTTCCAGCTCAACGAAGGTTGCCGATTTCCTGGAAGAGATTGCTCTGGCGAGCAAGGAACAGGCGCAGGGAATTGAGCAGATCAACCAGGGCCTCTCTCAGATTGATCAGGTGACCCAGTCCAACACGGCAAATGCGGAAGAGAGCGCGGCGGCTGCACAGGAACTGGCCGCGCAGGCACAGCAGCTCCGTGGTCTCGTGGTTCTCTTCAAGCTTGCCAAGCGCCGGTCCGTCAGTCAGGCACCGCAGGCGGTGGACCCTGCAGCGACGGATGGAGCATCTAACGGCAACGGTCGAAAGGCTATCGAATCGATAGAGACGAGCGCACCGTCGCGAGAGCCCGTTGCCGCGGGTTTACGAGTGGAAAACCGGACTCCGAATCCAAAGGACGTGATCAAACTTGATGACGACGATTTTGGCAAGTTCTGACAATACTGCTCAGAGTGGGCTCCTCACCATTTCAGATGGGGAGTTCGCGCGCATCCGCAGCTTGATTCACGATCGGTTCGGGATCTACCTCGCGGACGGAAAGAAGCTTCTTGTTCAGGGGAGACTGAACAAGGAGCTCAAGTCCCAGGGATACCGCTCGTTCGGAGCTTACATCACGGACCTTGAACACGAAGCGGATACCCAGCGATTGTTGAGACTGATTGATCGCATCTCAACAAACCACTCCTTCTTTTTCAGAGAGGCTGATCACTTTCAGTTTCTTGTGGATACGATTCTCCCGGAGTTCATGAATGCCGGCACCAAACCGGAAAACCTGAGAATCTGGAGCGCGGGGGCAGCGGACGGTCAGGAGGCGTACACCGCCGCGATGGTCATGCACGAGTTTCTTGGGGCTTCAGCCTCTTGGCGCGAACCGGTCATTCTGGCCACCGACATCTCAGTGAGTTCGCTTCACAAGGCTGCACAGGCTATTTATCCGGAAGCCGTGCTTGCTGCGGTTCCGGGGCGGTATCACAAGTACTTCACCCGTACCGAGTCGCAGCAAGTTCGGGTTTCGGAAGAGATTCGGAAGATGGTCGTGTTCAAGCGGCTCAATCTCAGTCAGCCGAATTATCCGTTCAAGAATCAATTTCACGTGATCTTCTGTCGGAATGTCATGATTTACTTCGATCAGCAAACCAAGAGGGAAATGGCCGATCGATTCAGCAAGTACACTCTTCCGGAAGGCTACCTGCTGATTGGTCACTCGGAGAGTCTCGGTCGAGACGCCTCCGGGTATCGCTATGTTCGACCGACAGTGTATCAACGATGGCAATAAGAGTGCTCGTTGTTGATGACTCGGCACTGGTGCGCACCGTGCTCAGGGAGGAACTCGAACGGGAGCCTGACATTGAGGTTATTGCGGCGGTTCCCGACGTGTACCTCGCGCGGGATCGGATTGTACTGGATCAGCCCGACGTTGTCACACTGGATATAGAGATGCCGAGGATGGACGGAGTCGAGTTCCTCCGTAGACTTATGCCTCAGTATCCTGTTCCGGTCGTGATCGTCTCCGCACTGGCGACCGCGCACGCTGAACTCACGTTGCAGGCGCTTCAGTACGGTGCCGTAGACTATGTGACAAAGCCATCCGCTAGATTGGGGACTACACTTTCGGATACGGTGAAGGAATTGGTCGCCAAGATCCGAGCCGCCGCCAAGGTGGATGTCGCACACTATCGTTCGCAGACACAGGACCAATCCCGCCAACCGATCAGAAGTGCGGCTCTCGCCCGGAGTACAGACAAGATAGTAGCCATCGGGGCTTCAACGGGCGGCACGATAGCGATTGAGTCCATTCTCAAGCGGATGCCTACGGACACGCCGGGGATTGTCGTGGTTCAGCACATGCCGCCGGTCTTCACTCGCCAGTTTGCCGACCGGCTCAATAGCGTTGTTCCCATGGAGGTCAAAGAGGCCGAGAGCGGAGATCGCATCTACACAGGACGGGTCCTGATCGCGCCGGGTGAGCAACAGCTGACGGTCATCCGATCCGGAGGCAGCTACCTGGTCAGATGTCGCGACGGCGAGAAGGTGAACGGGCACCGGCCATCAGTGAGTGTCCTGTTCGGCTCAGTTGCGAAGTACGTGGGCTCGAATGCGGTTGGAGTGATGCTGACGGGCATGGGCGTCGACGGGGCTGACGGAATGCTGGAAATGAGGCAAGCCGGTGCGCGGACTCTCGCTCAGGACGAGTCCACGTCGGTGGTATTTGGGATGCCCAAAGCGGCCTACGAACGCGGTGGAGCCCAACGGCTTGTGCCGTTGCCCGAGATTCCCGATGCCATCGTGGAGGCGTTGAGGGCGCTATGAACGGAGTGCGGGCTGTTGGGATTGGTGAGTACGCCGTCTCTGAGGACGTGAACGATGATATCAAGACGTACGGCCTTGGTTCCTGCATTGCTGTGATTGTCTACGACTGGCGGCGGCGAATGGGAGGAATGGTGCACGTTGCCTATCCGGAATCGTCGGTGAATCCTGAGCGAGCAAGGACGCAACCAGGCTATTTTGCCGACACTGGAGTTGAATTGCTGATGAAGGAGTTCACGCGACACTATTCTCCTCACCGCCGTGATCTTGTGCTCCGACTTGCTGGTGGAGCAAATGTCATGGATGAGGCCGGTCATTTCAATATTGGAAAACGGAATGCGCTTGCTGTGAAGAAGGAACTCTGGAGATTAGGCTATGGAGTAAAGAGCGAAGACGTAGGAGGCAGCATAGGTCGCACTGTCTTACTTTCCGTGGCCTCAGGAACGGTCATCATTTCGAACGGCAGCAATCAATGGGAACTCTGACATTGATGGAACAGCGGGAGGAACTGTGAGGTATAAGAAGATATTGGTCGTGGATGACTCGGCGACCTCTCGAATGATAGTCCGCCGATGTCTGGAGATGGCCGGCTACTCAGACGCCATGTTTCTGGAGGCAGGTGACGGGGCACTGGCGCTTGATCTTCTCGAGACAAACCCGGTTGATCTGATTGTAACGGATCTCAAAATGCCGCGGATGGATGGTCGAACTCTAGTCAGGAAACTGCAGTCCAACCCAGCGACCTCGGACATACCCGTGCTCGTTGTCTCCAGCGTGGCAGGTCTTTCTGAGGAGCCCGGTGCGTACGGCAGGAACGTCGTGACGGCTGTCCAGAAACCGCTCTCGCCGGCGAAGCTGATGCACGCATTGAAGGAGTGATGTATGGATATTTCACAGGCGCTCACAGAGGCTGTTGGTTCGACGTTTGCAAATTTGGCGTTCATGGATGCCGAGCCGGATTCTGCCCATCCAGGCGAACCGAGCCCGGGACAAATCATTGCCATAGAATTTCTCCATCCGCTGGACGGATACCTGATGGTTCACCTGACTGCGGCGACAAAGCAACTCATCATTGAAAACATCCATGGTGTTGATTGGGAATCGCTATCAGGCTCCGAAGTTGACGACTGTCTCATGGAATTAACCAACATCATGGCAGGGAATTTCCTTGTGTTGATCGGAGCCGGGGAACACCGGTATTCACTATCGTTGCCACAAGTGCTCTATGATGCGTCGGATTTGATTGATGAAGATGAACTGGTTGATCACTACTTTT
>DAOWMR010000413.1 GCA_030642995.1 Spirochaetales bacterium | reverse complement strand
CGTCCATCCTCATGCTCGATCCAGATCTACAACTCAACATTGGAATCACGCCGCTGCCGAACGGTGTCATGGATGCCGCACTGTCTTTCGGAATGCCGATTGGTTCCGGGATGCTCGGCGTGGCAGCCCAGCTGATGAGCGCGGGTGAGTTCACCTATGTGAGCGACGTGGGTCTGTCGTCGGCGAGCGTGACGCTCTTTGATGCGGTCGGATCTGCCGGTTACGCAATGTACGTCTGGGATCACCTCTCAATAGGGGGCAGCGGCAAGTTTGTGTACCGAACCTTGGGAAACACCACGGCGTTCGGGGCCGGGGTTGACATGGGGGCGACCTGGTGGCTCGAGGCCCCGCATGTCGGGCAGCGGCCCAAACCACAGACGATGGACCAGCTCCAGGCGCAGTCGGATCGTGAGCTCGCGGGCCTCGAGTCTGAGAAGGAGAAACGTACCCGGGAAGCTGCCGGGGAGGTTGCCGATCTCCGGGACCAGGTAACCAAGCTGGAGGCAAATCTTCAGAAGATTGAGGAGAACCTGGCTGCTGCGGAAGAGGGCGATGATACGACCAAGCTGGAGACATCCCAGGCAGAGGTCCAGACGACTCTTCGGGCAACGGAAGCTCAACTTGCCGAAGCCGAGAGCGCGGCTGCCGATGATCTCGCGGCCGTGGACGAATGGTATCAGGCTGCCGTGGCGGATGCGCAGCAGGCGCACACCGCCCGGGTCGTCGGTCTCCGCGCGGTGGAAATCGAGCGAGCGCGGCTCTTCGAGGTGGTTGATAATCCTGAGACAATGCTGACTGCGGATGACATCATCAGCAACATTGAAGATGCCATTGCTCGGACCCAACAGTTCAATACCGAACGGAGCTCGGCGCTTCGGGAGGCGAACACAGAATTCCGGGCCAGTCGTCAGCAGCGCATTGCCGAGATTGCCGACCAGATATCGGCCTACGAGAAACAGATCACTGAAATCGTTGGGCCGGACGCGGACAGGCTGCGGCGGGAAATTGATACGCTCGAATCGCGAATTACGGAACTCCAGGCGTCGGAGGACGAGGGCGCCGGCGACCAGGTGAAAATCGCACGATCCGAACTCTCAGCGGCGCAGAAGGAACTTGATGCGCTCCAGAACGATCCGTGGGTCCGCCGGCTCCAGCGTCGGATAGATGACAAGGAGGCGGAGGTCGCGGCGATCCAGGCTGCTATTGAGAAGTTTGCCGCAGGCACGGATTCGGACGTTGAGGCGCTCGCCGCCCAAACGGAGAAGGATATTGCCGCATTTGAAGCGTTGAGCGCGGATCTGCAGAACGATTTGCGTCGAGCCCAATTACGACAGGAGCTGGACCTCATTGACGCCCGCAATGAACGTGCGACCGAGCGCGCGGCGGCGAAGTACGAGGCTTCGGAGCAGCGCATTTACCAAACGCTTCTTGCAGCAATGTACGAGAACGAAGAGAAAATCTTTGACTCGCGTACCGCTTTGGCCAACCAGGACTCCACAGATCGGCGGTTTGAGACCGAAGCGCGGTTGACCACCGAACGCGAGACTGCCGAAGACGACTTTGCGTTCCAGGAGCGATTCCTGGACAAGCAGATAACCGAGTTGAATCGCGCGGAGCCGGTTAATGCCGCCGCTCTGGAAGCGGCCCAGGCAGAGCTCGCCCAGCTGCGGGATGATTACGACGTCACAATTGAGGCGTTGAACGAGCAGCTGAAAACGTTTGACCAGAGGGAATCGGCTCGGCGTAAGCGTGAGATCGACGCCATTCGGGAGGAGCGGGAAACAGTCCGACTGATTTATCTCCAGACCGATGATCCGTACCGGAACATGGCCGTTACGCTGGCCATTCGCAATCTCGGCACCAATCTCAAGTTCGAGAGCGAGGGGTATCCAATGCCACGCACTGCTGCAATGGGCGTGAGCTATGGCATCGTGAATACCGATCTCCATAGCGTGCGTCTCAGCACCGAAGCCGAGATGCCACTCTACGGAAGCCCCACCTTTGCGGACCTCCAGGTTGGCATCGGGCTGGAGTATGGCTTCGCCGACCTGCTGGACGTTCGCGCGGGGTACGCAATCGGCTCACCGGACCGCACCTTCTCCGTTGGGTTTGGGGTAGATTTTGCCTTGGGCTTCACGAGTTACGCGGTGGACTACGTGTTCCGTCCGATTCCGGATTACGGCCTTCTCCACAGCTTTGGGATAGCAATCGGATTCTGAGACACCGCCTGTGATGTCACAGCGCCGTCCTGACAAACAGATCGCTTGGCGCCGCCGGCCGTTTATCGGCTGGGCGGCGCTTCTTGCGTTCGCCCTGCTCACCGTTCCCGCCGGCGCCGAGTGGTGGTACCTCGGCCCCCCCGGCGTTGACGACCCGTTCTCCGGCCCGTTTGAGATCGGCTTGGATCTGGGCCTTGGCCTTGAGATGGTCGGCAGTTCTGTTGTGGCGAGCCAGGCAACCGAGGACATCACGCCGGGGGCGCAGCTGGAGAAGTTGATCAGTCGTCTGTTCGTGTACCGTCGGATTCATGATCGACTCATACTGGACTTCGACTATGACGCCTCACGCGGGGAGGAGGGGTTCTTCGGGGACGAAAACTACTATGCCCTTGACTACGTGGGTGGGGCCGACGAACTGGTTCGTCGGGCGAGTCTGGGTAATCGGATCGTGAGCATTCCCGGAGACCGATACGTGGACACCGTCGCGCCTCCGGGGACGAGCGTCGCCGCGGTGGTGGACACCCAAGCCTCCGTGGCAGGGGGGATTCTCTCGGCACGCGGGATTGCACGACTGGGTAGCTCTGAGCTGGTGACGCTGAACTTCGTGGGTTCCCGCCGCGTATTTGAACTCACGACACGGGACACCGAGCACGTTCGACGGAAGCACTTCTTCCTTCCGGATGTCGGTATAGATGATGG
>DAOWMR010000460.1 GCA_030642995.1 Spirochaetales bacterium | reverse complement strand
TTCATCGGCCTCTTCGTATTCCTTGCCCGACACGTGGGCGAGTCCGAGAACGTAGAGGATCTGCGCCTTCTCCGGTGTACCGGCGACTTCGCGCGATTCCAACTCCTCGAGGATGTTTGGGCCTTCCTGCAGGACACGGTCGTACCGTCCGAGCTCGAACAGCAGATTCAGGTATTCCAAGGCGGCATCGCTATCCGCGGGTCGCAGCGGCAGGTACTCAAAGAGCGCCTGCAGCGCCTCCTCTTCCCGGCCGCGCTCCCGAAGGATTCGGGCCCGGAGCCGAAGGAGGTCCGCTTGAACACCGCTCGTTCTCCCGGATGCGAATGCCGTATCTATCACCGACAATGCATCTGAAAGCCGGGCCTTTCGGCGCAGTGCATACGCATACTGGTAGGCAGCTTCCCCGTAGTACTGACTGTCGGGATAGTCTCCCAGCGCCGACCCGAGGGTCGTCACCGCATCCTCAAATTCCTCAGTTCGGATCTGGAAATTCCCGAGTGCAATGAGCACTCGCAGACGCTCGTCCGACTCCTCCCCGTGGAGTCCCAGATACTCCGTCAGCACATCCGCGGCCTCGGTAATATCGCCGCGCCGATCAAGGAGCCGGGAAAGGTAGAGCGGTACGCTCGCCGGTATCGATTCAGTCCGGCGGAAGTCCCAAATTCTACGGAAATAGAGCTCCGCCAGATCAAACTGGCCCTGGTTGAAGCTATCAATGCCAACTCGAAGCCACAGTTCCTTCAGGATGTCGGTCTGACCGGCGAGGGCCTGCTCCGCCCGCCGGAGGATGTCGGCCGAACTCTCGGGTATCAATTCCGCCTGAGCGTACTGAAACAGCCGTTGATATGCGACGGTCACGACCTGTGGTGTTGAATTGAGAAGGGTGCGATAGAGTCTCACCGCGTCTTCAGTCTCTCCGGAGCCGCGCAAAGCCTCGGCTCCGTATAACGATATCTGACCACGATACGCCGGATCGAGCGCCTCAGGGTCCACTGATTCGTAGAGCACCCTGGCGGCTTCGTACTCAGCCGCCTGAACGTGAAGGCTCATGAGGAGAGAGAGCGCGTAGGGCTGATCGGTGGGAGCGGCCTCGTCGGCGAGGAGACGCGACAGACTGGCTTTGGCCGATTCCGGTTGTTCCGTCGTGATCTCGGCGAGCGCCTTGTAGAGTAACGCCTGATTCTTCAGATCAGGATCTATCTGCCGGGCGGCCTCCGGATCCGCGGATTCGGTTGCGCCCACAAACGCGGTCAGGGCGGGTAGCGCTTCAGCGTGGTTGCCCTGGTCATACAGAACCACGCCCCGCCAGAACGGCACGTATCCGAGATACCGGGTGGACCGGTAACGACGTTCAACCAGATCCAGGAGTTCCAGGGCCTCGTCAAGTCGGTCAAGCCGATAGAATCCTACGGCCTTCCGAAACTGGGCGTCCGGAATGTGCCGGCTGACGGGGAACTCCCGAATGAGAGTGTCGTATCGATCAATTGCCAGCTCGTAGTCCTGCGACTGGAATCTCCGTTCCGCCTCGTTGAACAGTTCGCGGTCACTCTGTTGGGCCACTGCAAGAGCGGCCACGAGGAGCACCATCAGCACGACAAGAGTCTTTTTCATGGTCATAGAGCGTATCTCAGCTGCCGGACTTCATCAATTGCGGATGAGCGGCGGCGTGTAGGATTCGTCCGCTCGAATGCGAACGAGGTGGATGTGATCATTGTGGTAGCGGTCGTCCAGGGACTGGAGACTCGTCTCAACATTTCTCTCCATCACATCAACGTGGAACTGTCCGTCGCTTTCAATATACGGGAATAGCACCGCGACGTGGACGTGCTGATTGAGCCGTGGCTCACTCCCAAACTCCCGGTTGACCGAGGCAAGGTAGAAGTACCCCGGTTCCCGCACGGAGAGCAGATACATGATCTGTGCGAGTTGATCAACCGGGTATCCGACGTCCTCAATGTAGGTCGCGTACGATACGCTCCGCACATCGGCGGCCTCCGGGTGTATCTCCGCTCCTCCATGCTCTGCAGACAACATTGCGACCGCCAGGTTACGAGTCCAATCAAGTCCGAAATAGGGGTCACGGTCGTCCTCACGCGGCTCGCTCCATCGGTGACCGCGCAAATCGGTGTGTTTGGTCTTCAGCGGTTCAATGGGGAGAAACGATCCGTAGAGGCCCATGTGGAGTCCGTCGACAATCCACTTGGCGAAACCCGAACAGTTGAAGCCGGGTTGCTGATCCTGGAGGACCAGGCTCTCAATGAAGACCAACCGACCCGTCTCGTCCATCGCACCGTCCTCCGCGTCCGGGAGAGTGTGCAGGGTGGCTCGTGCGCGCTCGGCCATCATCCGTACCGGCTCATATGCATCGAAGTCAAGTTCCGGAAAGAACCATGACCACTCAATCAGCGGTGAAGTGACGCTGAGAAGACGTTCCAGCGGCTCCTGCATGATCATTTCAACGCCCATCGGCACCGGAACATCCTGGTGAATGAGGGTATCGGCGAGGTAGA
>DAOWMR010000301.1 GCA_030642995.1 Spirochaetales bacterium | reverse complement strand
GCTAGTGCTCAGCGACGGCCCGTGCTGATTTGTCTGCTATGGAGGAACCCCCGGTCACCGCCAGATGAACCCCAACCAGAATCAATACGACCGCTGACAGGTGAAGCAATGTAAACTCTTCCCCGAACGCCACATAGCCGCCGACAACAGGCATGATGATCTGCCCGGAGACAAAAGTGGGAATCGTCGAAATCTGCGGTCCTCGCTTGAAGGCAATCTGACTCGTCAGGAAAGCGAGGCCTGTGGCGCCAAGCCAGACGAACGCAAGTGGATTCAATAGTGCGGCGAGATACTCCTCGGCAAAGGTGGTACTCGCGCTGCCGGCGTTTATCTGCGATACCACGGCTGCGGTCTTTTGAAACAGAACGGATACTCCAGCCAGGGTTCCCGCAAGGGCGGCCATGGCCCATGCATCAGGTTTCTGTCGCCGTTGCAGAGTGAACCAGAGACAAACCAATAGCACTGGGATTCCAAGAGATATCGATATCAGGACGATCATGTTGGGCTCGGAGGGCTCGGGCGTCTTTCCAACCAGGCCCACGAGGATACCGCCAACCATGAGGATGCCAATTCCCGCCAGTTGTCGTGGCATAACGGTCCTTCTCAAGACGATCCTGGAAAAGAGTATCATCGCCGGTAGGCCGGTTGCCGCCATGGGTCCGACGCTTGAGACCTGACCGAGCTTGAGTGCCGCCAGGATTATGAAGAAAGGAAGGGCAGTGCCAACTGTACCAATTCCCCAGACGGTCCACCCCTTGCGTCGGTCGTGATCCATTTGTTCTAGTCCCGCGCTCTGAACAGCCTGGGATACGTTCAGAAGCGAATATCCGCCGAAAGCAAGAAACATGGCCAAAGCATTCTGCATGGTGCAGTCAAAGATACGCAATGAGGAGTCGTCTGTGTGCCCCAAGACCGGCCACTCCAGGACACGGCAGTGTCAGCCAACTCACTGTCGTCGGAGCGGAGTGGTCGTGAATTCGCGACGATCCAAATGATTTTCGAGACCTGAACCTGTACAATGACACTATAATGCCGACGGATCTCGGAGATTCGTGGGTTCAATGACTGCGCACTGCGCAAGAGGGAGGACCTGATTCAATGGTGAAATTGAGCGTAATCATTCCGGCTCTCAACGAGGAAGAAACGTTACCCGCGCTCCTGGAAAGCCTGGACGGACAGACCTTCATGGACTTTGAAACCATAGTGGCAGATGCAGATTCGAATGACGCGACTGTCGAAATTTCAGAGCGGCATGGCGCACATGTTGTGAAGGGGGGGATGCCGGCGGTGGGCCGCAATGCCGGTGCAGGAACAGCGGAAGGGGATTTTCTTATCTTCCTCGACGCCGATGTTCGCGTGCCGAAGGCTTTTCTGGAAGACATCTACAACGGTATGCAGCGGCGATATGCCGATTTGGCCACTTGCGAAACCCGCCCGATCTCTAATGTTGCGATGGACCAGCTTCTCTTTGATCTCTCCAATTCGGTGATTCGATATACCGCGCGTACGCAGCCGCGAGCAATGGGTTTTTGCACATTTGTGACAAAGCGTCTTTTCGATCACGTTGGGGGTTTTGACGAGACAATCACCCTTGGCGAAGATCATGAGTTTGTGAAGCGCGCGTCCGTTGTGCGGCCGCTCCATTTTCTTGATAGACCATATGTGGAGGTGAGCGTCCGCCGCATGGAGAAGGAGGGCCGTCTGGGATATACGATCAAGGCTCTGCACAGCGATCTCTACCGGAACATCTTTGGCGAAATCAGGAACAACGAGGTTGAATACGAATTCGGTGATTTCACGAAACACGACAATGCCGGCAAACGATCAGTAGTTGAGAAACTTGACAATCTGCTCCTCGATCTGGATGCCGGATTCAACCGACTTGCGGGTCGCTTGTCTCAGGACACAGTTGATGATGACGGTGGACCAGAAGTCCGTCGTTCTCTCAGGCGAACGATTCAGCTGCAGATTGATCAACTCAAAGAGCGACTCAGGGAGTGATTCGCCCGAGCACATTATGACTCTCCTCCGATCCGCATTCTCCGGTAACACACGCCGGCGTTCGACGTGTTGCATTAGGCAACAGGAGAAAACGATGGGTGCAGCAACAAAGAAGATGACATTAACCGGGTTCATGCTGGTAGCGGTCGTTGTAGTGGCTTCGGCCTACGGTGGCGGCGGGATCTTCCAGGCAACGCAGATGGATTTCCCTGGCTACACCAATATGGACTCCGTCGCCGAGGTGCAGGGCGGCTACGGGTATGGCGCGAGTCGCGGGGGAAGGCGCCACGGCGGGTTCGGACTGGCGGTCTCTGATGCAGAGACCGGCGAGTTTCTCGGGGCCTTTGGCGGTGTGATCACCGGGTGGCAGACACGGACCGGTCCTGTCACGCTGAGTCTGAACATCTGGAGCGGCGTCGGCTACGCGAGTCCGGATCTCATCCAGGCGCCCGGCGGCGTGACCTTCCTTGGGGAAGCCAATGCGGAGGCAGGATTTGCGGTCCTTCCGTGGCTTCAGATCAGTGTCTACGGAGGCTATCAGGCTATTGGATCATTCGATCCGTCCACCATGTTTGCCAACACCAAGTATGCTCCGGTCATCGGAAGCAGGGTGACTTGGGGCAGTTTCTAAGCAACGACACAGGGTGAAATTCCAGACAGCCGGCCCTCGGGCCCGTATCCTCGGGCGATCAGGATCACCGATCGCTCCGAGGTTTTTTCTTTGCGTCCGAGGAGTTTCGAGGATCGCCGACGCCGGGCTCCAGGACGGCGCCCAGCGCAGCTTCGGATTTGCGATCGTCTTCATCTCGCTGATCCACGGCCTTCGGCGCGGACTGCTTTTTTTCGGGTCCGTCCTGCTGGTAGGGCAGGACAAATATCGTCAGCATGGGTAACTCCTGCCCTGCCCGCACTTGGTGCGAGCGGACGTGACGATGACGCCTCCATGTCCCATGGGTACATGGGGATCGTCCCTTGCGCGTCTGTGATGATTTGCTGTCAGGATGTGCTAACGACTAGCTGATCACAGACAGACACACGGTCGGTAAGTTTGTGGTAGAAGTTTGAATCATATGCCTGCCTCCTCTCTTTGATGAGTTGTGCGAGGATAGTCCATCCGCACGCCTGCGTCAACACTCAGTGGAACGAATTGCGAAGAGTTTTCTGTCACTCCGTTTTGGACTTCCCCCGATCTGACGTTCTTCCTTCGTGTCCGCCGAATGGCGGACGGTAGACAATGTGATATAGTGACCCAGCAAAATCCTACTCAAGGAGATCCTTATGAAACGAAGTTTGGTTGCAGTCGTTCTTGTGTTGGTAGCATTCGGGGTTTCGGCGGAGGTGACCGGGGCAGGAGTGGACCTCTACGCATCTTTGCAGACTACACGGGTCGCAGCGGGTGCCGATCCGGCGACCGACACATATATCGCCGTAACCGGATCGCTGATGTACATGCTCGACGAGGGCACTGAACTGAACCCTTTTGTGGGTATCATCCTCGAGCGCGAGGGAGCAGGAGAATTGTTCAACCCGGTTGATCGCCAACTCGGAGTGCAGCTCGGGACCGGGTACTACGTTACGTTCATCGAAGGACAGCAGCTGGCGTTCTCCGTCGGACCGCAGGCTGGGATTCAGTTATATGGCAAGCCGGCGGCCAGCGGCCTCACGACGTACATTGACCTGACGGTTTACGGCGACCTTTACCTGAATATGGACTTGAGTCTGATGAATAATTGGCTTCTACGGTTTGGAGTCAGTATCATGGACGTGTCGATCTCCTACCAGAAACGAGATGACGTCGTATGGACCACATGGGTAGCCGACTCCCAGCTGGTCAAGGGTTCTGCGCTGATCAGTCTCAGGAAACTGTTCTAGACTGTCCGGGACGCAGCACCGACGCAACGATGTCCTGCTGGTGAATCGTAGCGGCAGGCCAATTCTGCCTGCTATGCGGGCGGACCGAATACGTCGAGCAATCGCAATCCCTCAAGCGGGGCATCGTCCGGTCCTCGTTCCCCGTCGGTTTCAAAGACCGCCACGTTGCTGGTTTTGAGTCGGATCTCCCGACCGGCCAGTCGCCGCACGATTTCTTCCGCACCGGGGTTGTGACCAATCACCAGAATTGAGCGGGCATCCGCAGCATACAACGCAACAATGCCCATAATTTCGCTACCCGAGGCGGAGTAGAGTTCCGAT
>DAOWMR010000299.1 GCA_030642995.1 Spirochaetales bacterium | reverse complement strand
GCGGAGAGAGTGGGATTCGAACCCACGGAACCTTGCGGTTCAACGGTTTTCAAGACCGCCTCTTTCGACCACTCAGACACCTCTCCGAATCTGAACGGGTCATCAATATAGCTATCGGTCCCCCCGCTTGTCAACGCGGCTGCGGGTCGGTGCTGAGGCGGCAAGATTGATCTGCCGGTTACCGTCCGGGCTTGGCTCCGAACCGGGCGACGAATCCGTGAACGATCTCCAGATCCTCCCGGGGAACAACGCCTTCGGCTCGCTCAAGCAACTTATCGTCGTATCGAAGACCGGAATAGAGAACCCAGTGGGCTTTGTTCACCCGGATCAAACCGAGTTGGATCAACCAGAAATCCCCCTTCGTCCGGCCTTGCGACAACGCCTCGTCGCCCAGTTCGCGATACCGGCGATACGCAGCCATGTGAGCGTCTGTGACTGCCCGCGTGACCGTCCCGCCGGCCAGGTCCGGCCGCGGCGGTATGTTCACGACTGCTCCCTGCCGGAGGTAGTCGGGATTGGCGACGGCTTCCGAATTCGCAACGAGAAGCATCGGCCAGAGATAGGAGTCGGACCAGTACGTGCCTGCGAGATCAAAGAGTGTGTCGCCTTGAACCACGGTGTGAGTCCCGGCGGGCGGCGGGGAAGGTGTCGCGACGGGCGCGGTTGATTCTGCCGGTTCGGGTTTGTCGGTATCGATGGGCGTTGCCGGCTCGGCGGGCGTGGTCGCATTGTCGGCCGGGCGGGCGGCGGGTTGAGCCTCAAGCGGCGACCGTTCCTGGTCGGAAACCGCGCCTGTGCGGAAGAAGCCGTCGGTGAACGGACCGGCAACGAGAACGACGACCCCGACGGCGGCAACAAGAACAGCGGCAGCAAAAATGAGCAATGGAAGACCGCTGCGCTGAATCGATCGATTCATCATCTCTCCTCAATTATCAGATATCGTTCGGGCCCTGTCCACAATGAATCCGCCATTGGGTACAATATCGCGATGGCATCTGAAATACCTGACGGCTCGCCGCTTCCGCAGTCGTTCTACGACCGAGAGGTGGTAACCGTTGCGCGAGAGCTCATTGGGTGCGTTTTGCGGCGTCGGATGGGGGATGGAACCATCCTGGCCGGCAGGATCGTTGAGACGGAGGCCTACCGACACGATGATCCGGCGTCTCACGCATATACCGGACGAAGTGAGCGCAATACGGCAATGTTTGGGCCGGCGGGTCACGCCTACGTCTATCTCATCTATGGGATGTATGACTGTTTCAACGTGGTCTGCGGTCCATCGGGAACACCGGACGCCGTCCTTATCCGTGCGATTGAACCGCGCGATGGGCTCTCGGTCATGTGGCGGAATCGATTTGATTCAGATCTGCCTGATTCGTCCGGTCGACCGCCCGACAAGGGGCGTGGATTGACAACTCTCACCTCGGGCCCGGGGAAACTCTGCCGGGCGTTGCGGATCACTCGGTCCGGGATTGACGGCTCTTCGCTGGAATCGGGTCCGGTCACGATACACGCACCACCTTCCGGGTCCTCGCCGACCCGGCAGATCATTGCAACGCGTCGTATTGGTATCTCGAAGGCGGCTGACAAACAGTGGCGGTTTCTGGAGTCGGGAAATCCGTTTGTATCGCGACGTCAGTCCACGGAAACGCCGAGGATCTCAATCAACCGATCAAGGTCATCCGCGGAGTAGTAGGCAATCTCTATCCGCCCCTTCTTGTCACCACCGCGGATAACAACCTTCGTACCAAGAACCCGCACAAGCTCATCTTCCACGCGTTGAAGCTCAGGGCTCTTGCGTTCAGGTTGAATTGCCACGGTAGGGCGTGCCTTAGTTTCGTTGGCATCATTGCCGACGTCGGTGCTCGGCACGGGATCTACCGGCCGAGCAGCCGCTTCAGCCTCGCGAACGCTGAGCCCTTCGGATTGGATTCGCGCAAAGAGCTTCCTCCGCTCGGTGGTATCTGCAACGGTCAGCAACGCTCGAGCGTGCCCGGCTGTGATCTGGCCCGATGCGAGGGCTTCCTGCATCCTGGTTTCCAGTTTCAGCAGGCGAAGGCTGTTGGCAATGGCCGGCCTGCTCTTGCCCAGACGCTGAGCGAGTTGCTCCTGGGTGTACCCGGCGTTGCGCATCGCGCTGTCCAGTGCTGTCGCCTCGTCAATAGGATTGAGATCCTCGCGTTGAAGATTCTCCACGAGGGCAATCTCCAGCTTCTCGTCGTCGGAAAAATCGTGGGGGATTACCGGGACTTCACTGAGGCCTGCGATCTTCGCCGCGCGGCACCGCCGCTCTCCAGCCACGATCGTGTATGACCCGTCTCCCCGATCTTCCGCAATGATCGGCTGAATGACACCCTTCTCCCGAATTGAATCGGCGAGCTCCTTGAGCGCCTCGTCGTCGAATCGGGTGCGCGGCTGTTTGGGGTTGGGCTGAAGCTTGTCGATCTCGACCTGCAGAACTCTGGTTATACTCGAGAGTTGTTCAAGGTCCCGGCCTTCCAACAGTGCGTCAATCCCTTTACCAAGTCTACGCTTTGACACGTTCCAGTACCTCTTCAGATAGTCTCTGATAACTCTTCGCCCCAACACAGGCGGGATCGTATTGATGGATCGGAATGCCGTGCGATGGGGCTTCAGACAATCGAACGTTGCGCGGAATGATTGTCCGGAAAACACGCTTTCCGAAGTACCCGACAACTTCCTGCACGACATCCTGGGCAAGACGGGTCCGGGAATCGTACATGGTGAAGAGAATTCCCATGAGCTTGAGATTCCCGTTGAGCCCGCTCTGGACCCGTTTGATGCTCTGCAGGAGCTGGGTGAGGCCCTCCATTGCGAAATACTCACATTGCAGCGGAATAATAACCTGATCGGCTGCGGCGAGACCGTTCACCGTGAGAATGCCCAGCGAGGGGGGGCTGTCAATGAAGACAAAATCAAACTCGTTCCTCACCGACTCGGTGACGCGCCGGAGATAGAGCGCCCGATCTTCCTGATCAACAAGCTCAACGTTGGCTCCAGTAAGATCAATGCTGGACGGAACCACGAAGAGATTCTCCACGGAGGTCGATTGGATGAGCTCGGAAATCGGCGTCCTTGCCGTTATGGCTTCATAGCTGCCGGCACGCTCGCCATCCGCTCCTGTGGCACTGGTGAGATTCCCCTGTGGATCAAAATCGATCAGGAGAACGCGCTTGCCTTCCTCGGCAAGGTAGGCGCCGAGGTTTACCGCTGTGGTGGTCTTGCCCACACCACCCTTCTGATTTGCAAATACAACAGTCATTCCCATGTAGTCGGCAAAGTATAGCTAATTCACGGCCAGATGTCACCGAACGGGCGCAAACGCACCTGCGGTCATTGTGGCTATCGCGGTTCCCGCCGTACAATGTCCGTGTTCAGTCGGTCGGCGACCGACACACTGTGAGGAACCATGCTGACCTGGAAACAGAAACTGGCGTACGGAACCGGAGATATGAGCATCAGCCTCGTAACTACGATTGTTGGCGCCTACTTCGCCATCTTTCTCACGGACATCGTGGGGATCCCGGCCGGAAAGGCCGCCATTGCGTTGTTCATCGGCCGGACCTGGGACTATGTGAATGATCCCTTGGTAGGCTTCCTCTCCGACAGGACCCGAAGTCGCTGGGGCCGGCGCCGGCCGTTCCTCCTCTTTGGAGCAATTCCGTTTGGTCTGGCGTTCGCCCTTATGTGGTGGCGTCCGCCGATTGAGAGCCAGAACTGGCTGGTTGTCTACTATGCACTGGCCTACCTCGTCTTTGATGCCGCCGTCACGACCGTCTACATGCCGTACGTCGCACTGACACCCGACCTGACCCAGAACTACGACGAACGCACGAGTCTGACCAGCTACCGAATGGCTTTCAGTATCTTTGCGAGCCTCATTGCATTCGTTTTGCCGGCGGCAATTATCGGCACCTTCAACCCGGAGAGCGCCCGGCGTTTTCTCATCATGGGGGTCGTGTTCGGAGCGGTGAGTGTCTTTCCGATCCTGGTGACGTTCGCAGGAACTCGTGAACGGACCGATTACATGAATCAGAGACCGCCGCGACTATTCGCGTCGCTCAAGGCGGCCTTTCGCAATCGACCGTTCATTTTCTCCATGGTGATGTTTCTCCTTACCTGGATGTCAATCGATCTGATCCAGGCCACCTTGCTCTACTTCGTCAAACACGGAGTTGGCCGTG
>DAOWMR010000528.1 GCA_030642995.1 Spirochaetales bacterium | reverse complement strand
TCCGAATTGAACGTAGGGACCGTACCGCCCGATGAGGCAGAAGACCGGCTCGCCGGTGTCGGGGTCATGGCCAATCGGGACCGGCCCGTGTTTCTGCATCTCGATAATTTCCAGAACATCATCCTCGGTGAGGTCGGCGGGTGCGATTTCCTCCGGAATGGACGCATGGATTTCCTGCCCGTCAATCGTGTGGACGATGTACGGTCCGAACTTCCCGATCTTGATTGGCGGAACATTCTTCAGCTGTGGGAGTTGAACGGTCCGGCAATCGTCCGCAACGATCGCAGACTCCTGTTCGCTCACCCGGTGTCTGAGACCGTGATCCCCGAGGTAGAACTCACGGAGGTAATCCAACCGGTGGGTACCCCCGTCGGCGATTCGGTCAAGGTTTGTCTCCAATTCCGACGTGAAGCTGTATTCAACGAGGTAGTGGAAGTGCTTCTCGAGTAGCTGCATGACCGCATAGCCGGTGAAGGTGGGAATCAGCGCATTGCCCTGCTTCCGGACATACTTCCGCTCAAAGAGCACGCTGATGATGGAGGCATAGGTTGATGGGCGTCCGATGCCTTCCTTCTCCAGCCGCTGGACAAGACTCGCTTCGGTGTATCGCGCGGGTGGTTTGGTTTCGTGGAAGTGGCTCTCCAAACCGTCAAGATCCAGAACCTGGTTCTCAGCAAGCTCCGGCAGGAAGGTTTCCCGGTCATCCAGGGCAGCGTCCGGATCGTCCTTCCCCTCTACGTAGACCCGGATATATCCTGGAAAGAGAATGCGGGTGCCGGTGGCGGTGAAGACCGCATCTTGAACGCCAATCTTTGCGGTCACCGATGATTTCTGGGCGTCGGCCATCTGACTTGCGAGGGTCCGCTTCCAGATGAGTTCGTAGAGTGCCCGTTCGTGACCCGAGAGCTCCGTTTGGTCCGGATGCGTGAAGTGCTCGCCGGCCGGGCGGATAGCCGCGTGGGCCTCCTGCGCATCCTTCGCCGATGGCGTGAACTGACGCGCCTCGGGCGAGAGATACTCGTTTCCGTATAACTCTGTTATGGCCGAACGCGCGCCTATGAGACCCTCTTGCGAGAGCACCGGCGAGTCAGTTCGCATGTAGGTTATGAAACCCTGTTCGTAGAGGCGTTGGGCGGTTCTCATGGTTTCCCGAGCCGAGAGCCGGAGCTTTCGATTGCCCTCCTGCTGGAGACTGGAGGTGATGAACGGTGCGGTTGGGCGCGAGGTGACTCGTTTCTCCGCAACCGCGGAAACCTTCCAGGTGTTCTCTCTGAGCGCGACGGCGAGTTCCTTGGCCTCGTCCTCGGTGAGAACCGCAACGTCGCGCCCTTCGAGCACCACACCGTTGACGGCATCAAAATCGCGACCGCTTGCAACTCGCCGGTCATTTACGCTTTCCAGCCGTGCCTCAAATGCCTGGTCCGGCGGATCGGTCGGGCGGCGCAGACTGGCTTTGAGATCCCAATAGGCGGCCTTGGTGAAGGCAATCCTTTCCCGTTCGCGATCAACGATCAACCGAAGGCCCGGGGACTGAACGCGACCCGCCGAGAGGCCGTACGCAATCTTCTTCCAGATGAGAGGACTCAGCGTGTAGCCGTAGAGTCGATCCAGGATCCTGCGTGTTTCCTGCGCGTTCACC
>DAOWMR010000379.1 GCA_030642995.1 Spirochaetales bacterium | reverse complement strand
TTTCCGGATTTGCCTTACGTAAATCTTGAGAATCCGAGTCTCAGATCATATGCCGAGGAGGACCCCAAAGGGTTCCTATCTGCCTATACCGATGGGGTGATCCTGGATGAAATCCAGAATGTTCCGGAACTTACATCCTGGATCCAAGTTTATGTTGATGAAGTCCGGCGAAACAGTCTCTTCATTTTGACAGGAAGCAGACAGTTTGAGATTCTTGAAGCCGTAAGTCAAAGCCTGGCAGGACGGACCGCCGTTTTGAGATTGCTGCCGTTTTCTTTTCGGGAACTACTTCCTGAATTTGAACGTGATTCAATAGACGATTGGCTGTATACGGGCTTCTATCCAAGGATATACGATCAGGATTTGGACCCCTCACAGGCACTATCAGACTATTTTGCAACCTATGTAGAGAGGGACATCAGAAAGATCGTAAATATCAGAAGCCTGTCTTTGTTTGAGAAGTTTGTGAGACTCTGTGCGGGCAGGGTAGGGCAGGTTCTGAATGTATCCTCTCTTGCGAACGACGCCGGCATAAGCCATGTTACCGCCCGCGAATGGCTGACCCTCCTTGAGGCGAGCTATACGGTATTTCAGCTGCCGCCATTGTACAGGAATATCGGCAAGCGGCTGATCAAATCGCCAAAGCTGTATTTCTATGATACAGGACTCGCATCTCATCTTCTTGGAATTGGGAGGAAAGAACATCTCAACAGCCATCCACTCCGCGGTAATCTATTCGAAAACATGATGGTGATGGAGATACTGAAACATCGATACCACAACGGCAGAACATGCAATCTCAACTTCTTCAGAGATGCCAAGGGACACGAAGTCGACATAGTATATATGTCCGGTAGCCGCCTCTTTCCTATGGAAATCAAGGCAGGAGAAACACTCAGAAGCGAATTCTTGAAGCAGCTTGCCTATTTCGACAAGCTGTTCGGAACCGGAGAGCAATCTGTACATGGAGCCCTCCTGTACGGCGGTGATCTGAATCAGAGCAGAAGCGGTGTGGAAATCCTGAACTATCTGGATGTCGAAAACCTGCTGACAGAACTGGATCTTGAATAAACTGCTTGCGTTGTTCCCCCCTACGAGTATTTCCGCCTGATCGACCGGACCACGTCGTTCATGCCGAGGAAGATTTCCACCAACCCGGGGTCAAACCGTTTGCCGGCCTCGGCGCGGAGTTGGGTGAGGACGTCCTGTTCCCGCCATGCCTTCTTGTGGGCGCGGCGTGAAACCAGTGCGTCGTAGACATCGGCGACCGCGACAATCCGGGCGGAAACGGGGATCTCATCGGCGCGTTTAGGTCGTCCGATCTTGATCGACCGGGCAAAGATGCTGCTCGTATGACCGGGATACCCGGTGCCGTCCCAGCGTTCGTGGTGGCTCAACGCAATCTCGCGTGCCATCACTTCCCACGGTGAGTCGTCATTCTTGAACAGGCGCGCGCCGTAGAGGGTGTGCAGTTGCATTCTCTTGCGCTCACTCTCGGAGAGGTTCGTCTCTTTTCGGAGGATCAATTCGCTGATCGCGGCCTTGCCGACATCGTGAAGCATCGCCGCGGTCCTCATGATCTCGCGGTTGGAGCGGATTTCCTGCTCATTGACCCGGGCGCGGGTTGCCCACCGGTCGTAGAGCTCAACCGAGTAGGCGCCGATGCGGTTGGCGTGGTCCGCGGTCTCAAACGGATCGCGCAGCGCGCTGAGCTCAACGAGATGAAGAACCATCTCTCGCGTGAGCTTGGCCCGGTCCACGGCATCCGCCGCCTGCTGGGCAAACTGGGACGCGAACAGGCGGTCCTGGTACGAGAACGGAACGGTTTTCCCAGAGTCGTCTGTGGCGTTGATCAGCTGGAGGACCCCGACAAGTGCATTGTCGCGCGTGAGCAGGGGCACAATGAGCATGCTGCCGGTCTTGTAGTTGGACTTCTTGTCGAATGCCGGATTGAACGAGTAGCTCACTTCGCTTCGGATATCGTACACGTCGTCGATAACCAGGGGGTCTTTGGTCTCGGCCACGTATCCCGCAAGAGAATTGCGATTGATTGGAAGTGTGTTGGCTGAGTACACGTAGCGGGACTCGGCCGTTTGGCCCAGGAAGAGCGTATCGTTCTGGATGAAACTGAAGTAGAGGTCGTTGCCCGCCCGAAGGTAGATGGTGCCGGCGTCCGCTCGTACCAGATGGCGGGCCCGTAGGAGCACTCGCTCGAGGAGGGTGTCAAGATCGCGGATGCGATTCAACTCCTCCATGACGGCCAACACGCCGGCCGCGTCCCGCGTGGGAAGTTGTTCCTCCGTCGGCGGCCGTACGCCCGCGCCACGGGTCTCCGTGAGTGAAAGGTCAACGTTTGAAAGCGGCTCCAACTCGAGCACTTCTGATGAGGAAGACATCCCTTGCAGTGTAGGTAATTATCTGCAGGTCAACAATCAGAAAAACTGCCGGCATTGTCGGCCCCCGGGGCGTCATTGCTGGAAGACGCGGGAGAGATCGATCTCCAGGCCTTTCAATACTTCACACGGCACCACTGCGTCCGCGAGGTAGATGTCGGGGTTTTCAGGGTACTCACTGTCGTCCCCCAGCAAATACATATGTACGAACTTGTTGCCCGGATCGACTATCCAGTATTCCCTCACCCCGTGTTTCTCGTACAGGGCCATCTTGTTGTTGAAGTCCTTCTTCGAAGTACTCGGTGAGAGGACCTCCACGATCCAGTCCGGCGCTCCGGTGCACCCTTTGTCCGTGAGTTTCCCGGGATCGCAGATGACCGATATGTCAGGCTGTACCACCGAGGTAACGTCATCCTCTTCGATTTCTCCGAGTGCCGGCAGCAGGACATCAAAGGGGGCCGCGTAGACCTCGCACTCCTTGTTGTCGATGTGGTTCTTGATTTGCTGAAACAGTCCACCAAGGATCCCTTGATGAAACCGCGTGGGTGCCGGGCTCATGTTCCAGGCGGTTCCTTCAATCAATTCCCACCGTTCGTCGTCCGGCCACTTCCGGTAGTCGCCGTACGTGTAGATCTGATCATTCTTGATGGCTGGGTCGGCCATGTCTCTCATGCCTCCGATTATAGTAGATAACCGCGGTATTTGGGCTCCCGCTTGAGCCGCTCGGCTTGCCGCCAACGGCTATCCGTGGAAGAATCAGCACCATGCTGTTTTCTGAGTCGATGAGCATGCCGACGGCATGAACACGAAGTACATTGCCAAAATTGCCGGCGAGCTAGGTGCGGCGCCCGGTCAGGTTCAGGCGACCGCGGCGCTGCTTGGAGAGGGAGCAACCGTACCCTTTGTTGCCCGCTATCGGAAGGAAGTGACCGGTTCGCTGGATGAGGTTGCGATTGCGGTGATCCGGGATCGACTTGAAGATCTGGCGGAA
>DAOWMR010000477.1 GCA_030642995.1 Spirochaetales bacterium | reverse complement strand
TACTATTTCTTCTCGCAGGGCGCCGCGATCCTCGCTCCACCAATCACCGGGGCGCTGATTGATCTTGCCGGCTACCGGGCAATCTTCGTCTATTGTGCGGTGATGATGTTCGCAGCCTTCCTGATCATGGGTCGGGTGTCCGGCGGAGAACCGGACGAAGCAAGCAAGACGGCGGACAAAGCCGAGGCGTAGACCAACACGGCCGGTGCTTGCCGGCCGCAGCACGGGTTTGCTTGATCGAATGAGGATATAGGTCGGATATTGTAGGTATGTGGGCACTGCTTGGACCGACGATCGACAAAATCCTGGAATCGTACTACGAGATAGGTGGGATCAATCACATTACCGGTCCAAGACTCCCCTCACGAGCGGCGATGGCGAGCATCGTGGAAGACCTGGAGGCGATTGTTTTCCCCGGTTACCACGAAGAGGAACCCGCCCGCGTTGAGAATCTGAAGTTCGCGCTGGCGGAGAAGCTGAATCGGGTCACCCGTGCACTGATCAACGAAGTCCAGAAGTGCCTCTGTTTCCAACTCGGTGTGGAGATGGCTGGAGACGAATGTGAGGAACGGAAGAACGACAAAGCGGTTGCCGATTGCCGCGATCGGGCGGAGGAACTCGCCCTTGAGTTCGTCTCTCTCATCCCGGAAATCCGACGTCGAATCAAGATGGATGTGGAAGCTGCATTGGCTGGTGATCCAGCGGCAAAGAGCCACGAAGAGGTCATCCTTGCCTATCCGGGCATTGAGGCCGTGCTCATCTACCGGATTGCGCACGAGCTGTGGAACCGCAGCGTTCCCCTGCTGCCACGCATGATGAGCGAGTACATCCACGGCCGGACCGGCATTGACCTCCACCCGGCCGCCGAGATTGGGGATTACTTCTTCATTGATCACGCAACCGGAGTTGTCATTGGTGAGACAACGATCATCGGAGCTCACGTCAAGATCTATCAGGGCGTGACGCTCGGCGCAATGAGTGTCCAGAAAGCTGAAGCCAACAAGAAGCGGCACCCGACGATTGAGGACAACGTCACCATCTACTCCGGGGCAACCATCCTGGGGGGTGAGACCGTCATCGGGCAAGGATCGGTGATCGGTGGAAATGTCTGGATCACATCCAGCGTTCCACCGAACAGCAGGGTGTTCTACAAGTCGAGTGACACCACCACTACCCGCCGAACTCCTGACTCAGATCCTGATAGCTCTGTTGGAGATCGCTGAGATAGGCAGAGAGCTCTTCTGTCTGGTTCTGGACAAGTCGATTGATGTCTCCCAGCGCGGCATCTCCCTGCATACGAACCAGATCCACGTTGATCCGGCGCAATGAGTTCACGCCCGTTCGGATCCGTAGCTCGAGCAGTTCCTTTCGATTCTCGAGCTCCCCGAGACCCGCAATCTGGCGCTCAACCTGGTCGAGGGCTTCGGCGTACTGACGCATCATCGTTTCGCTCGCCCCCTCCTTCCGGCGCCGGGCCAGGATGGCGCGATCCTTCTGCAGTTCGGAGAGCGAAATCATCTGCACCGCGGCAGTGAACTCGTTGGAGAGTTTGCAAAGTTGCTCGATCTCTGCGACCAATTCATGGACACCACCGAGGAGCTCCATCTCAGTGCTGCCGGTCTTCTGAAGTCGAATGGCGATCTGTCGTTCGAGATCCCGCGTTTCGGCGAGCATCGGATGCTCGGCCGCGGCTTGATGCGCTTCGGCTGCGGGCATGACCCGACGCCCTTCCTGTCTCGTCACTTGACGCGGTGAAACATCATCGACGCCCGATTCGAGAGCCCGGATCTGTGATCTCTGACGTTCCCGCAAGAAAAGCCCGTGCAAGACAACCAGCAGTGCGATTGCGGCTACGGGGATAATGGACCAGAATGATCCTCTGGTGAGAGCATTGATCAGAAAGAGATAACCGGAAATGGTTACCGCGCTTCCCAGGCCGAGCAGGAAATGCGTTGTGGATCGGTGCAGCCTGCGAAACGGGCGGAACATGCGATCGGGCAACCCCGGCTCACGTTCAACCTGATTCTCAAGTTTCTGCTGGAGCAAGTCTCTCCGGCGCTTGTGGATGTAGTGCGCACAGAAAGGGATCGCCATCGCGCCGGCGACATACGGGAACCAGAGCCCCCCGCCGGTGATGAAGTCCATGAACACAAGGAATGAATTGATAGCCACGAACCCTGCGACATGACCATTCCAGAGCGATTTGCGGCGCTCCGTGCGGCGGTGAAGCTTGGACAGCAACTCCTGCGCTCTGGTCGTTGGAAGTTCCGGGTCGTAGTGTGGTAAGTCCGGCGGGTTCGGTGTTGACATGGCGTGGGCCCCACCATAGATCGATGGGATGGCGGGATC
>DAOWMR010000040.1 GCA_030642995.1 Spirochaetales bacterium | reverse complement strand
TTCCTGTCGACCATGGTTTCGCGCACTTCCTCGAGAACCACGACCACGATCGGGCGGCGGCGTACATCGATCCCGACCTTCTCCCAGCCTGGCTTGCGTTGACAATGCTCTCGCCGGGGGGTGCGATCATCTACGCCGGGCAAGAGCTTGGTCTCACGCACACACCGAGCCTCTTTGAGTCCGATCCAATTCCTATTCCCCCCGCCACCGGTCCCACCGCGGCAGCGATCGGCATCGCGCCGGATCTGTTGGCCCGGCTGGCGGCGGTGAGACGGGGCGTACGGCAAGAAACGATCGTTATCCGGGCCGTTGGATCAACTGCCGTAGCAGTAGAATGGGGTGTTCGGCGCCATTCCTCGGTAATCCTTGATCTCACCGGTACGGAACGTGTGCATGATTCGTGGCCGCGCCTTCCCGGCCTCATCCCGTCAGGTGGCAGGCACATCCAGGACCAGGCACTCGCCCCGGGTGTGTCGTTGGTGACGTATTCGTTGACATCAGCCTGACGCGACAACCACGCTCAGTGACACTTCCAGTGTCTTGACGGCGAGACGAAGGCATGCTATTGTTGCATGCAACAAAAAACAATGCCGAAGCGCGTCACAATTTACGACATAGCACGAGAGGCCGGAACCTCCGCCAGCACGGTGTCCCGGGCGTTGAACCGGTCGGCCCTGGTCAACGGCGAGACATCACACAACGTTCTGGCCGTCGCCGACCGGCTGGGTTATTCTCCGCGTCGAATCAAGCGGCATGCATCCCGCGCGATACTCCACATCGTCGTATTTCTCCCGCATGCCGAGCGTCCGCAGTCCCATCTCTTCTATGACGCCGCCGCCCTTTTTTCCGGCATTCAGGCAGGTTTCGGCAGCATTCGCACTCACCTCATTGTGTCCCTGAACGATTCAATCGACCCGCTCGTTGCCAAGAAGCTGGGTGACATAGACGGATGCATTCTCGCTTTCGCATCGGCGACGCCGGGGCTGCGTTCGGTACTATCGGAGCGGCGGATTCCGACGGTCCTCATCAACCGGATGGATGAGCAGTTCAGCTATGTAGCGAATGATGCCGTGGCCGGGATGCGCGGACTGCTATCCGCCGTTCATCGTCGTCGCCCCGACGATCGGATTTGCTTCGTTTCGGTTGAGGATGCGAAGCCCGTGGCGGATTATCGGGTCCGTGCCGTCCGGTCACCGGGCGACGGCCGGTCCGGGCCGGAGGTTCGATGGTTCCCGACCGTGACGGAGATTACGCCTGGTGCTATTGCGGGTTTGTATGAGGATGGGTTCCGCGTCTTCATGTGCGTCAACGATTTTGTTGCGGCCGCCGTGTACGATCGGCTGACGCAACTCGGGATCCGTGTTCCCGATGATGTGGGGATCACCGGTTACGATGCAGCTCCGGTGAGAGGGTTGTTCTCCCGGGCAATAGCCACGGTTGATCTCTCGGTTGCGGAACTCGGTCGACAGGCGGCAGACCTGCTCTGCGGCATGATTGTGGAGCGCACTGCGGCCAGGATTGAACGAAAGATAGTGGGATCTTTGCTTCCGGGGGAAACGCTGTAACAAGGTCCGAGGATACGGTGCCGGTGGATGCTGGCTGGGAGGAGACATGAAAGTTGTACTGGTGACCGGGGCGAGCCGAGGAATCGGCCGGGGGATCTCGCTGACACTCGCCGCCGAGGGATTTCGAGTGGCCGTCCACTACAACGGAAATCGAGAGGCGGCGCTGGAGACGGCAGCTGGGTGCCATCAGGCGCTCGAGCGTGCTGCGCCGTCGGTGGATCTGTCGGACGACATCTTCCAGGCCGACATCTCAGACCCTGCGGACCGCGCCCGCCTGGTGGCCGAGGTGGACGAGCGGTACGGTCGCCTGGATGGGCTGGTGAACAATGCGGGCATGGCTCCGCGACGCCGGGACGATATCATTGATGCCGATGAGGATGTCTTTGACGAGATCATGAAGGTCAACCTCTACGGACCCTACTTCCTCACCCAACTCGTGGCTCGACGATGGCTGGAACTGCACGACGGCGAGACCCGCCGGGTGGTGTTTGTGACGTCGGTGAGTGCCGAGATGCCGTCCATACAGCGGGGCGAGTACTGTGTGAGCAAGGCGGGGCTCTCCATGGCGGTACAACTCTTTGCCGCCCGTCTCGCCGGAGAGAACATCTTGGTCTATGAGATTCGTCCCGGAATAACGGCAACTGACATGACCGCCGGCGTACAGGAAAAGTACGAAACCCTCATCGCCGACGGCCTCGTTCCCCAACGGCGCTGGGGAACCCCTTCGGACATCGGTGGCGTCACAAAGGCCATCATGGGAGGCGATCTGGATTTCTGCGCAGGCACCGTCATCCATGCCGACGGTGGTCTCCACATTCCACGGCTGTAGGAGATACGGCGATGGCGAATCCGATGTGGGTCGAAAGAAGGTCGTCAATGGGTAGCGCACCGGCTGACAAGCTGTGTATTCACACAGCCACCACCCGTCCGTTGTCCATTGAGTTGGGGGTGGATGCGTACGCCGCCGCCGGAGTTGCGGGCATCACCGTCTGGCGTGACGCGCTTTCAGGGCGGGACCCCGTGGCGGTCGGAGATCGCATCCGGGACGCCGGGCTGACACCGGTTTCGCTCTGTCGCGGCGGGTTCTTCGTCAGCCCGGATGCTGCCGCTCGGGCGGTGGCAGTGGCGGACAACGAGACGGCGATTCGAGAGGCGGCGGCGATCGGCGTTCCCATGGTGGTTCTGGTCTGTGGCGCCGACCCGGCAGTGAGACTGGAGACGGCGCGTGATCAGATTGTCGGCGGGATAGAAGCGGTGCTGCCGCTGGCGGAGGAGTTGGGTGTCCAACTCGCCATTGAGCCGCTGCATCCGATGTACGCGGACACACGAAGTGCCGTGAACACGATGCGATCGGCCAACGATCTGACCGACCGGATCAACCACGAACTGGTCGGCGTTGCCGTGGACGTCTACCACGTCTGGTGGGACCCGCAGCTTGAGGAACAGATTGAACGATGCGGGAAGCGCATATTTGCGTTTCACGTGTGCGACTGGCGTTCGCCAACCAGAGATCTTCTCACCGATCGCGGTCTCATGGGCGAAGGATGCATCCCGATACCGCAGATCCGCTCATGGGTAGAGGCCGCCGGATTCAACGGCTTCAACGAGGTTGAAGTCTTCTCAACCGAGTACTGGGCACAGGATCAGATTGGCTACATCGACCGGATTGTTGATGCCTACGGGCAGCATGTCTGAAGAGATCTATCTAGGAGAAATGGAGGACCTATGGCAAAGCAGATAGGCGTCATCATGAACGGCGTCACCGGGAGAATGGGAACCAATCAGCACCTGATCAGATCCATTCTGGCAATTCGCTCTCAGGGAGGCGTTCCGACCCCGGACGGGGATCTGATCGTCCCGGAGCCGATTCTTGTCGGCAGGAATGAGGCAAAGCTCGCTCGTCTTGCCGGGACCCACGGGGTGAGTCGCTACACGACGAATCTGGACTCGGCCCTCTCCGATGATAGCGCTGCAATCTACTTCGATTCGGCCACCACGGAGATCCGAATGGATGGCGTTGCCAAGGGGATTGCCGCCGGGAAAGCTATCTATTGTGAGAAGCCGATTGCCACTACTCTGTCGGATGCCATGAAATTGTGGGAGAGCGCGAAGGCTGCCGGCGTGAAGAACGGAGTGGTCCAGGACAAGCTGTGGCTGCCCGGATTCCTGAAACTGAAGTATCTCCTGGACACCGGCTTCTTCGGTCGCGTGCTCTCGGTGCGTGGGGAGTTCGGGTACTGGGTCTTCGATGGCGTCCATCAACCAACCCAACGGCCGTCGTGGAATTATCGAAAGGAAAACGGCGGCGGGATCATGATCGATATGTTCTGTCACTGGCGGTATGTCATTGACAATCTTTTTGGGCCCATTGCGCGCCTTTCTGCCCTCGGCGCCACCCACGTGCCGGAGCGGATCGACGAGAACGGCAAGCAATACACCTGTACTGCGGACGACTCGGCCTACGGCACGTTTGAGCTGGAGAACGGCGTGATCTGCCAGTTCAACAGCTCCTGGGACGTTCGTGTGCGGCGGGACGACCTCTTAACCATTCAAGTAGACGGTACCCAGGGCACCGCGGTGGCCGGGCTCCGGGAATGCTACGTGCAGTCGGACGCCATGACGCCCAAGCCGGTCTGGAACCCGGACGTCAAGAGCCCAATTGATTACTACGCAGACTGGAAGCTGATGCCCACGCGCGACGACAACGAGAATGCGTTCAAGGTACAATGGGAGCTCTTTCTCCTGCACGTGGCTGCGGATGGGCCATTTCCGTGGACGCTTCTCGAGGGTGCGAAAGGCGTTCAACTCGCCGAACTCGGTATCCGGAGCTGGAATGAGCGAAAGTGGGTTGATGTACCACCGCTCTCCTGAGTAGTCTGACGCGATCGGATAATCTAGCAGGAGTCACAATGAGCATATTACATGTGAAATCGGCAGAGTCATGTGCCTGGGATGCGTTGTCGCTGGGCGAGATCATGCTCCGGTTTGACCCGGGGGAGGGGCGCATCAAGACGGCACGCTCTTTTCGGGTGTCCGAAGGCGGGGGCGAGTACAACGTGGCACGCGGTTTGCGCCGTTGCTTCGGGATGCGAACGGCCGTTGTCACCGCGATTCCACGCACGGACGCCGGGTTGCTTCTCGAGGATTTGATGCTCCAGGGCGGTGTTGATCTCAAGTTTGTGAAATGGGTTGACTACGATGGTATTGGTCGGGAGAACCGGGTCGGGCTCAACTACACCGAACGTGGATTCGGCGTGCGCGGGGCACTCGGGGTTTCCGATCGTGCCAATTCAGCAGCGTCGGCGCTGAAGAAAGGCGACATCGACTGGGACACCATCTTCGGTTCCGAAGGTGTGCGGTGGTTCCACTGCGGTGGAATTTTCGCGGCGCTGAGCGCAACGACCCCGGATGTCGTCATTGAGGCCATGCAATCGGCCCAGAAACACGGGACCATTGTCAGCTATGATCTGAATTACCGTTCGTCACTGTGGAAATCCAACGGCGGAAATGCCAAGGCCCGGGAGATAAACCGGGAGATTGCACGCTACGTTGACGTCATGATCGGTAATGAAGAAGATTTCACCGCTTCGCTGGGCTTTGCCGTTGAAGGCCTGGATGAGAACGTCACCGGCCTGGATACAAGCAAGTTCCAAGCCATGATAAGAGAAGTTGTCGCCGAATTCCCGAACTTCTCAAGCGTAGCCACGACGCTTCGCGATGTGCACACGGCCACCTCCAATGACTGGGGGGCAATCCTCTACACAAATGGTGAGTTTTACGAGGCCCAACACCGGAAGCGTCTGGAGATCTTGGACCGCGTTGGTGGCGGTGACAGCTTCGCCGGTGGGCTCATCTACGGATTCCTCTCCGGAAAGGAACCCCAGGAGTGCGTTGAGTACGGCGCGGCGCACGGCGCCCATGCCATGACGACGCCGGGAGACACTTCCATGGCCTCACTCACCGAGGTTGAGAAGCTCGTCGCCGGTGGAAGCGCTCGTGTCGTCCGATAAGCCGAGAGCCGTCGCCCCGACCCCGAAATTTCCCGAGTTCTCCAGTGAGTCCGCATATCGCCGCCACCTCTCTTCGGTGGCGGAACTACCCGCCGGGTTCCGGGTGAGTACGGCAAGTATATCTTTTGTCCCTTCCGAACGACCAACGCTCGAGCCATACAGGATGAACCTCAGCCTGATCTGTGCCGATGAACCGACAAAATCGTTCGGCGGTGTGTTTACGAGGAACGCGTTCCCCGGTGCACCAGTCATCCTCGGACGTCGGCGGATGGACGAACCCTCGATACAGGGAATCGTCATCAACAACAAGATCGCAAATGTCAGGTCGGCGACGGGGATCCGGGACGCCAATCGGATCACCGAAGTGCTCGGGCGAGAGCTTCAGGTCCTGCCCGAGAAGCTGCTGAGCGTTTCGACGGGGATAATCGGCTGGAAGCTGCCGGTTCCTGAGATAGCGGGGGCGATACCGGAATTGGCCTCGGGCTTGCACACCGGTTCAGCGCTGGATGTTGCCGATGCGATCATGACCACCGACAGCTTCCCGAAGGTCCGGCGCGTGGAGCTCGGCGAAGGATCTCTCGTCGGCATTGCCAAAGGGGCCGGAATGGTCGAACCAAACATGGCTACCATGCTGGTGTTTCTCCTCACCGATGTCGCCGTCGATCGGGAGACCACCCGAACCCTCCTCAAAACCTCGGTGGACCGCAGTTTCAACACAATCTCGGTAGACGGAGACATGAGCACCAGCGACATGGTGCTCATACTCTCGAGTGGCGTGAAGCCGCCGGTGTCGGAGGCGGTGCTGGCCGATGCGCTTCGTGAGGTTACCGGCCTGCTCGCGACCGATATCGTGCGAAACGGAGAGGGGACCGGTCACGTCATCCATGTTCGTGTCGGCGGCCTGTCGGACAATGCGAGCGCACGGGCTGCCGCGAAGGCTATTGTCAACAGCCCCCTCGTGAAGACCGCTATGTACGGAAATGATCCGAACGTCGGAAGGATACTGTCCGCCCTTGGTGACTATGCCGGGAACGCCGGGTTGTCCATTGATCCGAACGACGTGAGAATTGAAGTTGGCCCGGAGATCGTATACGCCGCAGGTGCATTTGAGATTGATCGGGAGAAGGAGATCCGGCTCTCCGAGTATCTGAAATCAGCCGCATTGAATCCGAGGCTGCGTGGTTACCCACAACATCAGCGATCGGTAGAGATCCGAATAGCGTGCGAGAATGGCGTCGGTGAGGGCGAGGCCATTGGCGCGGACCTCTCCGATCAGTATGTTCGTGAGAACGCCGATTATCGTACGTAAGAACATCTGTAGGAACACTTGATGAGTGAACAGAACAGCAAGACGAAAGACGCAAGCCGTGACCTTGACCGGGCGATCATCCGTGCGAGCAAACGGCTCGATCTCTGCCGTGACGAGATCGGGAAGGCAGTCATTGGTCAGAGGGAAATGATCAACGGAAGGCTCACCGGCATTCTGGCAGGTGGTCATGTTCTGCTGGAAGGCGTGCCGGGTCTGGCAAAGACTCTTGCAATCAGGAGCCTCTCGCAGGTGCTGGATGCGAGCTTCAGCCGGATCCAGTTCACGCCGGACTTACTTCCCGCCGATCTCGTCGGGACAATGATCTACCGACAGCAGACCGGGGAGTTCATCGCACGCAAGGGCCCTGTCTTCTCCAATATCATCCTGGCCGATGAGATCAACCGTGCTCCGGCCAAGGTGCAGTCTGCGCTTCTTGAAGCGATGCAGGAGCGGCAGGTGACGATCGGCGAGACGACCTTTGAGCTACCGAACCCCTTCTTCGTCATGGCAACCCAGAACCCCATTGAGCAGGAAGGTACCTATCCGCTCCCCGAGGCGCAGCTGGATCGATTCATCATGAAGCTTGCAATCACCTATCCGTCTGCCGGCGAGGAACTCGATATTCTCCGGCGCGTCGGCATTGAGTACGATCCGAAACTGGATACCGTGCTCTTTGCCGCCGACATTCAGGAGATTCGCGGTGTCGTTGAGAAGATCTCCGTGGACGAACGGATTGAGAAGTACATTGTGGAGCTGGTCACCGCATCGCGAAAACATGGTGAGCCACGATCGTTCCATCGATACATTGAGTTTGGAGCGTCGCCGCGCGCGTCAATCTATCTGTACCGATGCGCAAAGGTCCACGCGCTGTTTGAATCGCGAGGCCACGTATTGCCTGACGATGTGAAGGCTGTCGCTCCGGCGGTGTTACGACATCGGATCATCCCCTCCTACGAGGCCGAATCAGAGCAACTCAGCTCAACGGATCTGGTTGATCTGCTCTTGTCCACGGTGCCAGTGCCCTGATGGATCGCGCTCGACTTCTGTCCAGCGTCAAACGAATTCAGCTTGTTGCCACGCGGCTCGTCGAGAACCTGCTCGCCGGCGATTACCGTTCGGTCTTTCGGGGTCCGGGCATCGAGTTTGACGAGGTTCGCGAGTACGTGGAGGGAGACGACGCGCGTCAAATTGACTGGAACGTCAGCTCCAGAATGGACAGTCCGTACACAAAGACCTTCCGCGAGGAACGCGAGCTCACGTTGGTTCTCATCGTTGATGTTTCCGCGAGTGTGATGTACGGCCCGCCGCAACGTGCCCGCCGGGAAGTCGTGGCTGAACTGTTCGCGCTGCTCTCCCTCGCGGCTGCAGTCAACAACGACCGGGTTGGTGCGGTTCTCTTCTCGGATCGGATTGAGTCATGGGTCGCGCCGAAGAAGGGTAAGCGGCACGTGCTTCGATTGATTGCCGACACAGTTGCTGTTGAACCAAAGGGCAGGGGCTCCGACCTGGCGCTGGCACTTCGGACGACCGGTGAGGCTCTCAAGCGTCGGGGTATTGTCATCGTGATTTCTGATTTTAAGACGGAAGGCTATCTTCCGGATCTTACCCTCATGGGCAGACGACACGACGTGATTGCCATCAGGATCGTTGACCCGCTCGACAGGGAGTACCCTTCAACCGGTCTGGTGCGTCTGGAGGATCCCGAGAGTCGGCGAACGATCCTGGCTCCCGGCGCCGTGGCCGGTTTTCGCAACGCCTATCGCGACTACCGTGAAGAGCAGCGGCGATCCTGGGAAGCCGATTGTCGTCGGCGCCACATTGGGACATTGGAAGTGCACACAGACGCCGATCCGGCGGCCCAGCTCATCCGCTACTTTGAAAAGAGGAAGTCGCGATGAAACGACCGGCGCTGATGGTGGTTTTCCTGCTTGTCGGCACATGGGTTGCCGTGTCGCAATCCTCGTATGTCATTGTTGATTCCGTCCGGCTTCCCGCCGAGTCCTACGTTGGTGATCCGGTGGAGCTGCGCTATTCGGTGCGATCGCAGGCAACTCCGGCTGTTCCCGACGATATCGGGCAACCACGATGGGGGGAGATTACCGCTTTGCGAGTGGTGCCCGGCGCCGGCGTCTTCGATCTTCGGATGACGGTCACACCGTACGAGCCCGGGACTCTTGCGCTTCCGCGCATTGATCTTGGAGAAGTGCGTATTGAGGGCCTGAGTCTCATCGTCGAGTCTATTCTGGCGCCCGGTGAGGTTGGCCTGCGGCCGGCACACGGTCCGCAGAGGCTGCCCGGGACACAGGCAGCACTGCTCCTGTTCGGGTTTGGGATCAGTTTCGTGATCGCGCTCGTTCTCTATCTCCTTGGACCGGGCAGACGCCACATTCACAGCATCGTGAGCAGGTACCGGGCGCGTGTTCCTTACCGCAAGCTTCTCGCACGAGTACAGCTGCTGGAGCGGGATATCAAGCGGTATACGATGCGGGAGTTCTATATCGTTCTGGTGGAAGAGCTGCAGGCCTTCATGACCAGCCGTGTAGAACAGAACTGCATGGCGGCAACGGCTACCGAGTTGATTGAGCTTCTCTCCGAACTCGAGGAAAGCTGCGGCGCAACCGCGGGAACTGCTGCTCCCCTCGAAGAAGTCCTCACTGCGGCCGACAGTGCAAAGTTCGCACGCAAGACGATCCGGCGCAAGAAGCGGTCCCGTCATCTGAAACTCGTTCATGCAGTAGCTGTTGAGTTGGAATCCCACCGCACGAAGCTGCGCCGATCAGTTCGCGGTCCGCGGGGGCAGGTGTCTCGTGTGGGTGCTTGATCGTCCGGCCATGCTCCTCCTTCTGTTCCTGCTTCCTCCGGCCGTGTATGTACGGCACTTCTGGAAGGGACGCGGCGGAAAGCTGGTCTTCCCGTTCGGCAGCTGGGGCGGAGACGGATTTCGTCCACCGCCCACCATCGTGACACTCCTTGTGGGCCTTGGTGCGGTTGCTTTCTGGGTCGGAGTCTCGTTCTTGATTGTCGCTCTCGCGGGCCCGCAGCGGGTTACCCGGGAGCAGGTCTATATTACGAGAGGTATGGACATTGTGATTGCGCTGGACCAGTCACCAACGATGGCGGCCAGGGACTTCCAGCCTGCCAACCGATTTGAAGCAGCAAAGGAGGTGATCTCAGATTTCGTCGTCAGCCGGGAAAACGATCCAATTGGTTTGGTCGGGTTCGGTAAGGAGGCGTCTCTCCGTGTTCCGCCAACCCTTGACTATCCCCACCTGTTGAACGTTCTGGACTCCATGAGAATCCTGGAGCTTGGCGACGGGACGGCCATCGGAATGGGTCTCGCAGTTGCCGCGCTCCATCTCTCCCAATCAACCGCGCCTCGCCGTGTGATCATTCTGATCACCGACGGCGTCAACAATGCCGGCGAGATACTGCCTGAGACGGCTGCACAGGCGGCCGGCTCCATGGGAATCCAGGTGTACGTTATCGGGATTGGGAGCGGTGCCCCGGTGGAGATTGAAGTGACCGATCCGGACACCGGACAGACGCTGCGCGGCACCGTTGAGGATGGATTTGACGAGGAGTTGCTCCGGGGAGTCGCAGCGGCCGGGGACGGCGCATACTTCTATGCCGGGACCAACGGGGCGCTCGGGGCCGTGTTTGAGGCAATTGACACGGTGGAGCGCGTCGAGCAGCGTTCGCTCCTGCGCGTTCAACAACTGCCTCGGTTCCAGCTGTTTCTCCTCATCGGTCTCTGCTGTATTCTCCTGGATTTCGTGATCCGCCGGATCCTGGCGCAGGAAGTGCTATGACGTTCGGTTCTCCCGGTATCCTGTGGGCACTGGCCGGCCTCTTGCCGGTCATCCTTGTTCAGCTCCGTGCGTATTTCAAGGGGCGAAGGGATCTGGCCGTGCTCGGTCGGCAGTGGAATCGTGATGCGGTGCAAACGCTCTTTCTCGTGAAGTGGTTCTTCTCGGTGCTGACGTTCGATCTGTTTGTTGCTCTGTCCATATTCGCGTTGTCGGACGTTACCTGGGGAGAGCGGCCGGTTGTGGAGGATCGCGATAACCTGGATGTCGTTGTTGCGCTCGATATATCCAGGAGCATGCTTGCCGATGACGTGGAGCCATCGCGGCTGAGCCGAAGTCTCGCAGTCATCCGTTCAGTGAGTCGTGAATTGCCGGCCGCCAGGTTCGCTCTTGTTGCCTTCAAGGGCGAAGCGGTGATGCTGCTGCCGCTCACCGAAGATCTGAATGCACTTGAGGCCGTTCTGGACGGCGTTTCTCCGCAACTTATCAGCACTCCCGGGACAGATCTTGAGCGAGGACTTGCAAGGGCAATCGATACGTTTCCGGCAGGAACCAACGCACATCACGCTATTCTTCTCATCTCCGACGGCGAATCGCTCAGCGGTTCGCCCGCTCGCGCGGCAATCACAGCTCGGTCTTTGGGTATTCCGGTGCTGACCATTGTTGCCGGCACGCTCGATGGGGCAACGCTGTCGGCGGACGACGGTTCGATCATCACCGATGACGAAGGGAGGCCCGTTATCTCGCACGCCATGCCGGCAGTACTCGAGGGGATCGCGGAATCGACATTGTCCGTGTCCGTCCGGCTGAATGATCTTGAGATAGTCGGAGTAGTCGTGGACAATCTCCTTGGTCACGTAGAACGGCGGGAGGCTTCTGGATTTCGCCTGGTCCCGGTGAGTCGATATCCCCTTTTCATCGGTGCCGCACTCATTGCCCTCGCCCTGTCACTGGCGATTCGGATAATCAGATGGCAAGACATGTTTTGAAGACCGTCGTCATCCTCCTCGCTGTTCTCGTGGTGTCGGCCTGCAGCGGGTACGGATCAATCACCGAGGTCCTTCGCGGTAACCTCGCGTACAGCCGGGGGGACTATCAGAGCGCGTTGGTCCACTACATGGTAGCGGTTGAGGATGCACCGAGCGATGCGTGGACACGGTTCAACATCGGGAATGTCTACTACGC